>NZ_JAAGPN010000417.1:0-4723 GCF_017104805.1 Paraburkholderia sp. Ac-20347
TACCGCACCGTCGACGGCCACCGTGCCGCCCGTGCGCACGTTCTGCGCGAGCCAGTCGACGTGCGGCGCGGTCTGCTGGCCGCCCATCATCTTCATCAGCTGGATGCCGGTGCCGGCCAGTTGCTGCTCGGCCTGCACCCAGTAGCGGCTGTCGACCCACACGCCCGCGAAATCCTGCGTCACGACCAGCGTGCCGACCGACCCCGTGAAACCCGATAGCCACTCGCGCCCCTGCCAGCGGCCCGGCAGGTATTCGGACAGATGCGGATCGGCGGACGGCACGAGAGCCGCATCGACGTGCGCGCTCGCCATCGCGGCGCGCAGCGCGGCGATGCGTTGGGGGATCGTGGACGTTTCGGGAAGTCGGGCGTTCATGGTTTCACCTGCGGATGTGGGACCGGCACCTCAAGTGTGCCGAAAGATGCGAGATCGGGTGCGCCGGCGTGTGGCCGGACCGCGCGGCGGGCGTGAGAGAAAGCGGAGGCGGACGTAGGAAGGCGCAAGTCAGCGTGCCGGAAAGCGGGAGAGTTCAGCGCCGCGCGCGCAGCGCGACTGCCACCGCGACACACACGAATGCGGCAGCCGTGCAGACCGGCCATTCGAGCAGTTCGCCGTCGTAGAAGAGGCCCGTGGCGCGCCCGGCGGCCTTGGCGATCGCCGCGCCGGCCAGCGCCGCCACGACGGCGAGCGCGAGGCCGCCCGATGCGGCGCCCGAGGCACGGCGACGCGGATGGAACAGCCAGCCCGCCAGACCCACCGCGACTCCCAGCACGACGATGCCGAGCCAGCCCATTAGCGACTTGTCCTAGGGATTTTCAGAAAAGTCCGATAGGACCGTCGCTGCGCGGCGAATAGCATTTCTTTTTGTCTCATTAACAACAGTGCTTTCACTGAAAAACGGTCGGCTCGGCGCTTTCCGCGTAGCGGTTGAGTGTAGGGGGCGGGATGGCGCAAGGCAAGCGCGCCCGGCCCGCCGCGGCTGGAAACTGCTATGCGAATCGCCCTTGTCGAACCTGACGCGCGTCATGCTGAACTCGTCGAACGCCTGCTCATCGCGGGCGGTCACGCGTGCCGGCATTTTGCGCACGCCGCGCCGCTCATGGCGGCGCTCGAAGACGATACCTTCGACCTGTTGATCGCCGCGCACTGGTGCGGCGATCAGCGCGGCGACGACCTCATCCCGCACGCGCGCCGTCTGCTGCCCGGCCTGCCCGCCATCGTGCTGATGGCCTCGCCGCACGAAAGCGAGATCGTCGGCAGTCTCCAGGCGGGCGCCGACGACTGCATCAGCAAGCCCGTGCGCGGCCCCGAAATGCTCGCCCGCATCGACGCGCTGCTGCGCCGCGCCGGCGTACGCCGTCCGCGCAACCGCGCGCGCCATGGTTTCGGCGACTATCTGTTCGATTCGGCGCGCTACCAGGTGTCGTTTCGGGGCCAGACCGTCACGCTGACACCGAAGGAATTCCGCTTCGCACTGCTGCTGTTCACGAACGCCTCGCGCCCCGTTTCGCGCGCGCGCATTCTCGAAACGGTGTGGAATCTGAACCGCGACGTAAGGTCGCGCACGCTCGACACACACGCTTCGCGGCTGCGCAGCAAATTACAGCTGGGGCCCGAGCATGGCTGGCGTCTGACGACGCTGTACGGCTTTGGCTATCAGCTTGAGCGGCTGCCTATAAGCCCAGCGGAATAGCCCGACGTTGCGGGCGACAATGTCAGATGCGCGGAAAAGTTATAATATCCGCCTAAATCTTCGCCCCATGGTATGCAGCTTCTAACGATCGGAATCAATCACCACACCGCGCCCGTCGCCTTGCGCGAACGCGTGGCGTTTCCGCTCGAACAGATCAAGCCGGCCCTCGCGCTCTTCAAGGAAGCGTGGTCCGGCGGGCGCCGCAGCCTCAGCGCGCCCGAAGCCGCCATCCTCTCCACCTGCAACCGCACCGAGCTCTATTGCGCCACCGACGCGCAAAGTTCGCGCGATTCCGCCGTGGAATGGCTCTCGCACTACCATGGCATCCGCGCCGAAGAACTCGCGCCGCACGTCTACACGCTGCCGCAGTCCGAAGCCGTGCGTCACGCGTTCCGCGTGGCGTCCGGGCTCGACTCGATGGTGCTCGGCGAAACCCAGATCGTCGGTCAGATGAAGACCGCGGTGCGCACGGCCACCGAGGCTGGCGCGCTCGGCACCTATCTGAACCAGCTGTTCCAGCGCACCTTCGCGGTCGCGAAGGAAGTGCGCAGCACCACGGAAATCGGGGCGCAATCGGTGTCGATGGCTGCCGCGGCCGTGCGTCTCGCGCAGCGCATCTTCGACAAGATCGCCAACCAGCGCGTGCTGTTCATCGGCGCGGGCGAAATGATCGAGCTGTGCGCCGCGCACTTCGCCGCCCAGCAGCCGCGCGAACTGGTGGTCGCGAACCGCACCGCCGAGCGCGGCCGCTATGTGGCCGAACGTTTCGGCGGCAAGTCGATTCCGCTGTCCGAACTGCCCGCGCGCATGCACGAGTTCGACATCATCGTGTCGTGCACGGCGTCCACGCTGCCGATCATCGGTCTCGGCGCGGTCGAGCGCGCGGTGAAGGCGCGCCGTCACCGCCCGATCTTCATGGTCGACCTTGCGGTGCCGCGCGACATCGAAGCCGAAGTCGGCCAGCTCGAAGACGTGTTCCTCTACACCGTCGACGACCTCGGCACCATCGTGCGCGAAGGCAACGCCTCGCGCCAGGCGGCGGTCGCGCAGGCCGAAACCATCATCGAAACGCGTGTCGCGAACTTCATGCAGTGGCTCGACACGCGCAGCATCGTGCCGGTCATCCGCCACATGCACACGCAGGCCGACACGCTGCGCCGCACCGAACTCGAACGCGCGCGCAAAATGCTCGCGCGCGGCGACGATCCGTCCGCCGTGCTTGAGGCGCTGTCGCAGTCGCTGACCAACAAGCTGATCCACGGTCCGACGCAGGCGCTCAACTCGTCGAGCGGCGACCAGCGCGACTCGCTCATCGAAATGATGAGCGGTTTCTACCGTCACGGTCAGCCGGCCAAGGTCGGCAAGGCCGACGACGCCGCGCCCGAAACCTCCACGCAGGCGTCGAATCTCGACGCGGCGTCCAACGCGTCCGGCTCTTCGGACCGTTAGCGGCATTCGCCGCAGCCCATGGCGCAGACTCTGCCATGATCCGCGCGCACGCTACGTGCGCACGCATTCCCGGGCGTTCCGCCCACCGCCCTTTCCCGCAGTCCTACCCGGAGCCCGCTCCGTACCGCCCCGATGAAAACGAGCATGCAATCGAAGCTCGACCAGCTGACTACGCGTCTGGCCGAGCTGAACGACCTGTTGAGCCGTCCCGACGTGACGTCCAACCGCGACCAGTACCGCAAACTCACGCGCGAGCACGCGGAAATCGGGCCGGTGGTCGAGCATTACGCGCTGTGGCGTCAGGCGAAGGACGACGAAACGGCGGCGAAGGACCTGCTCAGCGACGCTTCGATGCGCGATTTCGCCGAAGAAGAGGTGAAAGCCTCGCGCGAACGCATGGCGCAGCTCCAGCAGGAATTGCAGATGATGCTGCTGCCGAAGGATCCCAACGACGACCGCAACGTGTTCCTCGAAATCCGCGCGGGCACGGGCGGCGACGAGTCGGCGCTGTTCGCGGGCGATCTGCTGCGCATGTATCTGCGCTACGCGGAACGCAACCGCTGGCAGATCGAAATGATGTCGGCGAGCGAGTCGGATCTGGGCGGCTACAAGGAAGTGATCGTGCGCATCGCGGGCGAGGCGGCGTATTCGAAGCTCAAATTCGAGTCGGGCGGCCATCGCGTGCAGCGCGTGCCCGCGACCGAAACGCAGGGGCGCATCCACACCTCCGCGTGCACGGTCGCCGTGATGCCGGAAGCCGACGAAATCGGCGAAGTGGAGATCAATCCCGCCGATCTGCGCATCGACACGTTCCGCGCGTCGGGCGCGGGCGGCCAGCACATCAACAAGACCGATTCGGCCGTGCGCGTGACGCACCTTCCGACCGGCATCGTCGTGGAATGTCAGGACGACCGCTCGCAGCACAAGAACAAGGATCGCGCGCTCAAGGTGCTGGCCGCGCGCATCAAGGACAAGCAGTATCAGGAGCAGCACGCGAAGGAAGCGGCCACGCGCAAGAGTCTCGTCGGTTCCGGCGACCGCTCGGAGCGGATTCGCACCTACAACTTCCCGCAGGGTCGTCTGACGGATCACCGGATCAATCTGACGCTGTATCGGCTGGAAGCGATCATGGATGGCGATCTCGAAGAACTGATCGGCGCGCTGTTGTCCGAACATCAGGCCGAACAGCTGGCTTCGCTCGGCGACTCCGATTAAATCGCACCAAACGTCATTCATCGACCTCGCATCTGAACGCATCATGAGCGAACTCACCGCCGACGCCCTGCTGCGCGCCTCGCCGCTGCCCGCGCTCGAAGCGCGCATTCTGCTGATGCACGTGCTCGGCTGGCGTCGCACCCAGCTCATCACGCGTGGCGACGAAGTGCTCGACGCCGCGCCGGTCGCGACTTTCCGTACGCTCGAAGCGCGCCGTGTGGCGGGCGAACCGATCGCGCAGCTCGTCGGTGCGCGCGAGTTCTTCGGCCTCGATTTCGACGTCACGCCCGACGTGCTGATTCCGCGCCCCGAAACCGAGCTGCTGGTCGAAACCGCGCTGGCCGCGCTCGAAGGCATCGCGCAGCC
>NZ_JAAGPN010000418.1:0-4836 GCF_017104805.1 Paraburkholderia sp. Ac-20347
GCGCAGCGCCCGGCACGGGCGCGGCCTGCTGCGCGGCGGGGTCGGCGTTCAGCGCCTCGACCTTCGCGGCCAGTGCATCCGCGCCGCGCACGTTGGTGCCGATGCCGATCACCACCGCCGTCGCGTCGGGCGTGCTCCACGCCGTTTCCACCAGAATCCCCACCAGCTTGTCGCCTTCGAGCAGCACGTCGTTCGGCCATTTCAGCGCGATCTGGCCGGGCGCGCTGACGGGCAGCGTGCGCAGGCCGTCGACGAGCGCCGAGCCGACCGCGAGACTCAGTCCCGCGAGTCCTTCGATCGGGCGCGGAATCACGCAGGCGAGCGAGAACAGCAGCGCGTCGCCGGGCTGGGCGACCCAGCTGCGGCCGCGCCGGCCGCGGCCTGCGGTCTGCAGATACGCCACGCGCACGATCGGACGCGCGAGCGCGTTGGTGCGATGGGGCAGCGCTTTCAGGCGCGCCATCAGGTCGGCATTGGTGGAGCCGGTTTCCTCGACGATTTCGATCGGCCAGTCGTGGGCGGCCGGGCCGAACAACGTCACCGCGCGGTCGCGGTCGATGCGCCAGTCGTCGGCGCGCGGAGCGGGGGTGGGGGGCGTCGCATTCATGGTGCGTATTGTAGTGGCTGCATGGCGTGTGGGCGGTGCGGGAACGGTCGGCGGGCGTGGGCGCATTGCGTCGCAGCGAGCGGCGGTATGTCGACGTCGATCAGGCACGATTTACGGGGAATTTGCCTGTGTTTTAGGCAAATTCACAGGCCGCCCACAGGCTGCCAACAGCTTATCCACGAATTCATCCACAGGCGCGTGCCGTTTTTCGCGTCACCGCGCCGCACATTCCACAGCGCGCCCACAGGGTGCCAACAGGTCATCCACAGATTTGTCCACAGCTTGCGCGACGGCCGTTCGGCGCGAGGGAGAATCGGTGCGCGCCCGCACCGCCGAAACGGGGCGCGTTCGATACAATGTTTAATCATTTCTTCCGTCCGAGCGCCCCGCCTTGACTCAAGAGACGCCGCCTGGCCTCGAAATCGCGGCCGGCAACCAGGGAAAGATCGTGCGCCTGTCCGGCCAGTGGACCGCGCTCGCGCTCGCACGCGACCGCGATCAGGGCGGCGTGGCGCGCCGGCTGCGCGCGCTGGTGGGCGAGCGCGTCGGCCAGTGGGATCTGTCGAAAGTCGAACGCATGGATCACGTGGGCGGCCAGGCGCTCTGGCGCGTCTGGGGCCACAAGCTGCCCGCCGATCTGGTCGCGCTCACGCAGACTCAGCGCGACATCTTCGAGCGCATCGCGCTGCTCGATTCGGTGCGCGAGGCGCCCGAGCGCGTCGTCAAGATCGATCCGGTCACGAAGCTCGGCCTCGCGATTTTCTCGTTCTGGGACCACCTCTACGGCGGCATTTCGATGCTCGGCCGCGTGATCCTCGATCTGCTCTTCATCCTGCGCAAGCCGAAGGCCACGCCCTGGATCGAGATTTCGGCGAACGTCTACAACGCGGGCGCCCGCGCGCTGCCGATCACGGCGCTGGTCGCGTTCCTGATCGGCATCGTGCTGTCCTACCTGTCCGCGCAGCAGTTGCGGCTGTTCGGCGCGAACCAGTTCATCGTCAATATTCTCGGGCTCGCGGTGATTCGCGAACTCGGTCCCGTGCTTGCGGCCATACTGGTGGCTGGGCGCTCCGGTTCGGCCATCACCGCGCAGATCGGCGTGATGCGCGTGACCGAGGAGCTCGACGCCATGCGCGTGATGGGCATCTCGCACGGCCTGCGGCTGATCCTGCCGCGGGTGGTCGCGCTGGGCGTGGCGATGCCGCTGCTCGTCATGTGGACCGACATCATCGCGCTGCTCGGCGGCGCGCTCGCGGCCAAGGCGGTGCTGGGCATCGACGTGTCGTATTTCGTGCGTTCGCTGCCGGGCGTGGTGCCGATCGCGAATCTCTGGATCGGGCTCGGCAAGGGCGTGGCGTTCGGCATGCTGGTGGGCATCGTCGGCTGCCACTTCGGCTTTCGCATCAAGGCGAATTCGCAGAGTCTCGGCGAGGGCACGACCACTTCGGTCGTGTCGTCGATCACCATCGTGATCCTCGCCGACGCCGTGTTCGCCATCCTCTTCCAGAACGTGGGGCTGTCATGAACACGTTGAGCACGACCGGAACCCGCGCCACGGCGTCCACGCCGACGCTCGGCGCGTTGACCACGACCGGCACGCTGGGCACGCCGCTCAAGGAAGCCGTCGAGGACCTGCCGCTGCCGGCGATCGGCGAGCCGATCATCGAGGTGCGCAATCTCACCAAGCGCTACGGGCGCAACATCGTCCATCAGCATCTGAATCTGGATATTCGCCGCGGCGAGATCGTCACCATCGTGGGCGGCTCGGGCTCGGGCAAGACCACGCTGGTGCGGCAGATTCTCGGGCTCGAACGGCCCACGTCCGGCACCATCAAGATGTTCGGCGAAGACATTTCGACGATCGATCCCGAACGCGCCCGCCTGATGCGCACGCGCACCGGCATGCTGTTTCAGCACGGCGCGCTGTTCTCGTCGCTGTCGGTCTACGACAACATCGCGCAGCCGGTGCGCGAGCTCGGCAAGGTGCCGGGCGACCTGCTGCGCGACATCGTCATGCTGAAGCTGGAGATGGTCGGGCTGCCGTGCAAGCACGCGTCGAAGATGCCGGCCGCGCTCTCGGGCGGCATGGTCAAGCGCGTCGGGCTCGCGCGCGCGATCGTGCTGGAGCCCGAACTGCTGATTCTCGACGAACCGACGGCGGGGCTCGATCCGCGCTCGTCGGACGAAGTGGTGGAACTGATCAGCACGCTGCATCGCGCGCTGGGCCTGACCGTCGTGCTGATCACGCACGATCTCGACGCGATGGTTGCGCTCTCCACGCGCGTGGCCGTGATCGCCGAGCGCAAGGTGCTGGTGGCCGCGCCCGTGGAAGAGGCGGCCGGCGTGGACGATCCGTTCATCCGCGAATATTTTCTGGGCATGCGCGGGCGGCGCGCGTTGCAGGCGCTGCCGCCCGAGCGCCGCGCGAAGCTGCCGCCGGCGGCGCTGCTGCCCGCATCCGTAGGCGTGAAGCCGTGCTGACGCGCGGGCGTGTCACGAGGCGCAAGGTCGCCAACAAGGGAATCTGACGATGGAAAACAAACCGCATGCGTTCTGGGCCGGCGTCTTCACGATCGGCCTGCTGGCGACCATCGCGCTGACGGTCTTCTTCTTCAGCGCCGATCACTCGGTGCGCGTGCCGTACGACCTGATCTCGCGCAGCAGCGTCACCGGGCTGTATCCGGATGCGGCCGTGCGCTATCGCGGTCTCGACGTCGGCAAGGTGCAGTCGATCCGTTTCGACGCGAATCATCCGGGCCAGATCCGCATCCGCGTGCTCGTGGATCAGCGCGCGCCGATGACGCGCTCGACCTTCGGCACGCTCGCGCTCCAGGGCGTGACCGGCATCGCCTTCGTGCAGCTCGACGACAACGGGCTCGATCAGTCGCCGCTCGCGTCCTCGGACAAGAGCGTGGCGGAGATTCCGCTGCGCCCCGGCCTGCTCGACCAGCTCCAGCGGCGCGGCGACGTGCTGCTGCGCAAGCTCGACAGCATCGCCACCGACGTCGACCAGATGCTCAACGAGGAAAACCGCAAGCAGGTGATGGCGACGGTGACCTCGCTGCAACAGGCTGCCGACAGCGTGAACACGCTCGCGCAGCAGTTGCAGCCCGCAACGAAGCAACTGCCGGGTGCGGTCTCCGAACTGCAGAAAACCTTGCAGTCGACCAATCAGCTCATTACCAGCGTGAACCGCCCGGACGGCCCGTTCCAGACCAATCTGAACAAGGCCGGCACGGCGGCGGCGCAGGCCGGGCAGGCGCTTTCGTCGATCGACATGTCGATTCAGGAACTCTCGGCGCGCGTGGGCTACGACACGCTGCCCCGCGTCGATTCGCTGACCGACGACGTGCGCTCGGCGATGCGCTCGGTGGACCGCGCGGCGGGCACGTTCAGTTCGAGTCCGCGCAGCGTGCTGTTCGGCGGCGCGCCGCAGCCCGCGCCCGGTCCCGGCGAGCCGGGCTTCGCGTGGCCGGGCACGGGCGCGAAGTAAAAACGCGCCTCGAAACGCTGCGAAGTGGCCGCCGCGTTCTGGCCCTTCGCAAAAATCGCTATGCTGCTGCGCGCGCGGCGAACTGCTGCGCCGCAATGGTGTCGGAGTGCATTCGACGTCGGCGGCGGCCGCCAGAACGGCGCCGCCTGATCGCATGATCCGCAAGAACCCGCAAGAACCGGAAGGAACCGCAATGTCACGCCAAGCCACCCCGTCACGCTCGCTTCTGAGGCTCTGCTGCACCGCGCTCGCGGCGCTCGCCATCGGTACGCTGGCGGCGTGCGCCGGCAATCCGGCCGCGCTCTCGGATATCCGCTACGACCTCGGGCCGCAGGAAGCGCAGCCCGCGCCGCCCGCGCTGCCGCCGCTCAAGGTGCTCGAAGTGAGCGCGCCGGCGACGCTCGATCACGACGGCATCGTCTATCGCATCGGCGGCGACTCGCAGCGCTCGGCGCGCTACGCGAGCAGCCACTGGACGATGTCGCCCGCGCGCCTGCTCACGCAGCGTCTGCGCACCTCGCTCGCCACGCGCGTCACGGTGCTCTCGGGCGCGGACGCCGTGCAGGCGCCGATGCTCAAGGTCGAACTCACCGAGTTCGAACAGGTGTTCGACACCGCCTCGGAAAGCTCGGGCGTGCTGGCCGCGCGCGCGACGCTGATGCAGGGCGGCAAGATCGGAAGAGCGTCGTGGAGGGAAAGAAGGTGCGCCCTAGTGTAGATGTCGGTGGTGGGCGTA
>NZ_JAAGPN010000419.1:0-4831 GCF_017104805.1 Paraburkholderia sp. Ac-20347
CGAACCAGAACGCCAGCCGCACGGCCTGGGCGCCGGGCCCGAGCGCGGGGAAGTCGTCGCGTGTGCTCATCGGGACTTTCCGGCGACTTTGGCGTTCGCGTGCGGCGGCGGCGCCGTGAAAGTCGCGGGCGCGCCGCCGAGGCCCGGCGGTCCTTGCACGAGCGCGCGGAACGGCGCGGCGTCGGTGCGCAGAATCAGATTGGTGTTGGTGTTGACGACCGAACCGAGCGTGTCGAGCGAGCGCAGCATCGTATAAAGCTGCGGATCGGCGGCGTAGCTCTTGCCGTAGATCGCGGCCGCGTCCTTGCGCGATTGCGCTTCGAGTTCGGCGGCCTTCACGTTGGCGTCGGCGATCAGCACGCGCGCGTCGCGGTCCGCGTCGGAGCGAATCTGCGCCGCTTCGCGCGCGCCTTGCGCCGTGCGCTGCGCGGCCACGGTCTCGCGCTCGGCGCGCATGCGCTCGACGGTCGCCGCGAGCGTGACAGCGGGCAGCGTGAGCTTCTCGAGCCCGACCTGCGTGACGTGCACGCCATACGCGGTGTACACCTGCGCATCGACCTGACGGCGCAGCTGCTCCTCGAATTCGGGGATATGAACCTGCGCGGGATCGGTATTCACCAGCGAGGCGAGATCGAAACCGGCCGACGTCGTCTGCAACGCGGAGCCCACCAGCGAGCGGATCTGCCGCGCCGCTTCGTCCGGCTCGTTGCGCACCGCGCGCACGAAGCGGCCGATGTCGTTCGCGTTCTCCGGCACGCGCCACGCCACGTACGCCTGCACGATGATGCGCAGACCGTCGCGCGTGCCCACGTCCTGCAAGCCGCTCGACGTCGTATGCAGACGCAGATCGACGGGCACCGCCGCTTCGATCGGCGCGGGCCAGCGCCACGCGAGGCCCGGCTTGAGCAGCACGCGCACGGGATCGCCGAAACGCGTGATCACCGTGGCCTCGCCTTCGCGCACCTGCACGAAGCTCGCGACCACGAGCGCAACGAGCACGCAGAGCGCGGCCAGCGTCACGCGCAGCGCGAAACGCGGACGCGGCGCGGGCGCGCCCGCCGCGCCGTGCGCATGTCCGTGATGACCGTGATGATGATGTGAATGCGCATCGCCGTGCGCGTGATAGTGGCCCACGTTCAAATACCCTTGCTCAAGGTTCGCTCAAGTTTGAACCGGTTGATCCGGTTGAATGCCCGCTCAATGTCGCGCCGCTCACCATGCCGGCCTCACGCCCGCCGCCGCCGTCGCCGGCGTGAAAGTGCGCAGGTCGATGGTCGCGCGGTTGCCGCTCGCGAGGCGGTCGTCGATGATCGTCACGCTCGCGTTTTGCAGGCCTTTTTGCAGGCGATGCAGGTAATACTCGAACGCGAACGCGGGGCCGCCGAGGCCTTGCGCGATCACGTCGGCGTCGAAATCGATCTGTTGCACGCGGGCGGCGGCGAGCGTGTCGGCGGCATCGGCGCTGCCTTGCGCCACCGCTTCGATCGCCTGCTGCTGCGCGCCGCCGAGCGTGGCCGCCGCGAAACCGCGCGCTTCCACCACGCTCGCCTGCGCGCGAATCTGCGCCGCCTGCACGCCGTGATAAGCCGCCGCCGCGCCCGCCGGCGGATGCACGCTCTCGATCACCACCGCCATCACTTCGATACCGCTCGCGAGACGGTCCAGCTCGCCCTGCACGCTCGCGCGCAGCGTGTTGGCCATCGCCGTCTGCGGCGTGTCGATCAGCGATTGCAAGGTGCGCGAGGCGAGATAGCGCACCACGGCGCGGTTCGCGATCGCGCGCACGGTCTCGTCCATATCGACGGCGCGATAGAGCGCCGCGCGCGCCGCCGCGTCCGAGAGCGCGATGCGGTAGTCGAGGCGCACATCGGCGCTCACGACCTGGAACGCCTGCTGATCGCCGCTCGTGCCCGCGATCACCTGAGTCGTTTCCCACGGATGCGCGACGTCCCAGAGGCGATTGAGCTGATCGGGCGGCGCGGCGTCGGCGGCGACGGGCGGCGCGGCCTGGCTCGCGTCGTTCGCGCTGCCCGAGACGATCAGTTGATGCACCGCGCCGTTGTCGATCACGCGCGTGCGCCCGAACGGCCAGGGCAAGCCGACGTGCAAGCCCGGTTGCCAGACGGCGACCGGCGCGCCGAAGCGCTCGTACACGGCGCGCTGATCCGGACCGAGCACGGCGACGCCGCCCAGCAGCCAGCCGAGCACGACCACGGTCGCGATCGCGGCGGGCAGCAGGCGCACGAAACTTTGCAGCGCCCAGTTCTGGCGCAGATCGATGCCGTAACGCATGCGCAACTGCGCGCTCAGCGCCGCGAAGGGCCGCGCCTCGACGCGCAGCGCATTCGCGAGTGCGCTGTGCAGCAACCCCGTATCCGACGACGATGACGACGACGACGCCGGTCCCGCAACGAGCGCGGCCCACACCGAACGCGCCGCCAGCTCGACAGCGACAAGGCCGCTCAACACGGCGACGAGACGCACGAGCCAGGTCAGCGCCTCGCCCGTCTGCGCGAACCAGGCCGCGCCCGCCGCCGCGCTCAACGACACGACGAGGATCACGCGCAGCAGGCCGGCCAGCGCAGCGGGCTCGCGCGAATCCTGTGCGGCTTGTGACGCTTGCGCCGCTAGCGAAGCGCGATGCGTCTGCACACGTTCGGCGTAAAGCGCCGCGAACGCCAGCAGCAACGCGGCCACGCCCGCGACGAGCATCGGCGCGTGCGAACCGGCCGACGCGGCAACCGACGCATCGGCCATATTGGCGATATCGGCGGAAAATGAAACCGGCGCGGGCATCGTCCACGCGAACACCGCGAGCGCAATCGACGCGAGCGCGCCAAGCGGCACGACGGCGGGCCGCCACGGCAATGCGCGCAGCAAGGCTTGCCACTGCGCGCGTTCATCGTCGGCGGATGAGGCTTCGTGCTGCGCGGCGGCGTCGGGCTTCGAGCGGTCGTGCCGCAACGCGAGCCGCGCGAGTTGCAGTAGCGTCTTCCAGAGCGGCGTGCTCGCGTGCGTACGCTGCATGGCGAGATGCGTGCCGATCAACGCGAGCAGCAGATTCAGACACGCGCTCGCCAGCACCGCGCAGGCACGCGCGTCGATCATGAGACGCGGCGCGAGCGTGGCGGCCAGCGCGAGTCCGGCCCACACGACGGCGAGTCCCGCTGCGCAGCCAGCCAGCTTCGCATGACCCGCGCGGCCGGCCAGGCCGGACTCCGCGTCGCGGTTGTCGCGCGCTGCGCGATGCACCATCGGCAATCCTTACATGGAAATTACGGAAATCGGGCGCGCAAACGTTGTCTATTCACGCGCCCCGAAACGCGCGCCCAATGTAGCGCGCTCGTTAAGGAAACTCAACATTAACGGGCCGTTGCTGAAGCGGCGAACGCGTCTCCAGGCGGTCCGCAAGCGTCGCTGCACGGGCATCGCGTTCGCGTACAACGGCGCACTATCGCAGCACTACCGCAGCACTATCGCGGCACTTTGGGCGCACAATAGCCGAGGCGGTGCGGGGGACAGGCAGGACTCGAATTCATGCGGACGGCATGCGCGCGCGGGGCGGCTCGAACGCCCGCGCGAGGCGCTCGTCATCGACGCTCAATCCAACATCGGCCATACCTTATGGACGGCTTGCTGATCGGACCGGCAACACGCAGACAGGCGATCGCCGCAGCGCTTTGCGCGCTCGCGATCCTGCTCGCGCTCGCCCTAGCCGCGCCCCGCGCGCGCGATGCGCTGCCGCCCGTCGCGCCCTTCATGCCGATGTGCGCGCTCACCGTCTTCACCACGTCGGGCATCGCCGCCTTTCTGCTCGGCGGACGTTTCGCGGCCACGCGTCTGCCGATGCTCGGCGCGCTCGGCGGCGCCTACGCGTTCACGGCCATCGCCGTCGCGCTCCAGCTCCTGATGTTTCCTGGCGTGTTCACGCGCACCGGCCTGCTCGGCGCGGGGCCGCACAGCGCCGCGTGGATGTGGGTGTTCTGGCACGCGGGCTTCCCGGTCTTCGTGATCGTCGCGGAAAGCGTGCGCAGCCGCGCGAGCCCCGTGACATCGACGATGGCGGCGGCGTCGGCCTATAACGGCGCGCGCGGCTGGCTGCTCGTCGCCGGTCCCGCCGTGCTCGCGGCGCTGCTCGGCGTCCTCGTGATCCAGGTCGATTTCGCGCAGCCGTGGCCGGCGCATGTCGGCGCGCCGGGCGGGTTGAGCGTTCAGGGCAATCCGCTTGCGGCGCACGCCGTGGGCATCGTCATCGGCTTGCTGAATCTGGCGGCGATCGCGGTCGTGCTGCTCAAAGGACGGCTGCGGCTCGTGCTCGATCTGTGGATCGTGGTGGCGCTGCTCGCCTCGTTCGTCGACGTCGCGCTCAACACGCTGAGCGTCGAGCGCTTCACGCTGGGCTGGTACGTTGCGCGCGTGTTCAGCATGTTCGCGCCGGGCGTGCTGGTGTGCGTGCTGGTCTGGGAAGTGACCGCGCTCTACCGGCGGCTCGCGCAGGAGCACGCTTCGCTCGTGCACAGTTCGGCGCACGACGCGCTCACGCGCATCTACAACCGCAGCTATTTCGACGAGCAGTTCCGCCGCGAGATCGGGCAGGCGGCGCGCGCGGGCCGGCCGCTGTCGCTGGTGATGATCGACGTCGATCACTTCAAGCAGTACAACGACGCCTACGGCCATCTGCACGGCGACGCCTGTCTCGGCGCGGTGGCGGGCGCGCTCGCGAGCACGCTGCGGCGGCCCGGCGAATTCGTCGCGCGCTACGGCGGCGAGGAGTTCGCGCTGGTGCTGCCCGACACCCACGCCGACGAAGCGGGCGCCATCGCCGAACGCG
>NZ_JAAGPN010000420.1:0-4742 GCF_017104805.1 Paraburkholderia sp. Ac-20347
CTCACCGCGCTCGCGACGGTGGCGCTCGACGGGCGCGCCGCGCATTTCGATCCGCTGATCTTCGAAGCCAAGCCGCACGCGGGGCAGGGCGAGGCGGCCGCGTGGATTCGCGCCGATCTCGCCGGGCGTCCGGACACGCCGGGCCATCGTCTGCAGGACCGCTACTCGATCCGCTGCGCGCCGCACGTGATCGGCGTGCTCGGCGACGCGCTGACGTGGATGCGCCGCGACATCGAAAACGAACTGAACAGCGCCAACGACAATCCGCTGATCGATCCCGACGGCGAGCGCGTGCTGCACGGCGGCAACTTCTACGGCGGCCATATCGCGTTCGCGATGGACGGCCTGAAGAACGCCGTCGCGAATCTCGCCGATCTGATGGATCGCCAGCTCGCGCTGCTCGTCGACGACAAATTCAACAATGGCCTGCCGCGCAACCTCACGGGCGCGAGCGCCGCGCGCGCGCCGATCAATCACGGCTTCAAGGCCGTGCAGATTTCGTCGTCGGCGTGGACGGCGGAAGCGCTCAAGCACACGATGCCCGCGAGCGTGTTTTCGCGTTCGACCGAGGCGCACAACCAGGACAAGGTGAGCATGGGCACGATCGCGGCGCGCGACTGTCTGCGCGTGCTGCAACTGACCGAGCAGGTCGCGGCGGCGCACGCGCTCGCCACCGTGCAGGCCGCGCAATTGCGTCTGCGCGGCAACGCCGCCACCGTGATCCCCGCGCCGCTGCGCGCCTTCATGACGGACGTGGCGACGGTGTCGCCGTTCGTCGACGAAGACCGCGCGCTCGAACACGAACTGCGCGCGATGACGGCGAAAATCGCCGCGGGCGATTTCATCGGCGTTGAGGTCGGCAAGCGTGAAGGAGACGCAGCATGAGCGTGGCGGACAAGGCGGTATTGAGCGCGAGCGCAACGGTTGAAGTGCCGTTCCACGACGTCGATGCAATGAACGTCTGCTGGCACGGCCACTATCTGAAGTACTTCGAATTCGGCCGCGCGGCGCTGCTGCGCAAGTTCGATTACGACTATCGCGAGATGCAGGCGTCGGGCTATGTGTGGCCCGTGGTCGAGGCGCATCTGAAGTATGTGCGTCCGGCGATTTACGGGCAGCAGATCGAGGTGTTCGCGCATCTGCTCGAACACGAAAATCGCCTGAAAATAGGCTACGAAATCTTCGATTGCGTCACGCGCGCGCGGCTCACGAAGGGCTACACGATTCAGGTTGCGGTGAACGCCGCGACGCAGGAATTACAGTTCGTTTCGCCGCCGGTCGTGCAGGAAAAACTGGAGCGCGCATGGGCACGTTGATTCGCCGTGCGACGCTCGCGGGATTGATAGCGATTCAGGCTGCGTGTCTGCCTGCGTATGCCGCGGGATCGGCAACATCGGCATCGGCGGCATCGGTTTCAAACGCATCGAACGACGCCGACGCGGCGCTCGTTTCGCAGATCGCCGCGCGCCTCGCGCAAGCGAAAGGCGTGCGCGCGCATTTCACGCAAACGCAGACGCTTGCTGCGCTGAAAACGCCGCTCGTCAGCACGGGATCGCTGCTGTTTTTCCGCGATCGCGGCGTGATCTGGCAAATCGACACGCCCTATAAAAAGACGTGGGTGATGAGCGACGCGGGCATGACCGCGATCGACGCGACCGGTCAGCGCGTGACGAATAACGGCGCGCAAGGCGCGCGCGGCGCGGCCGAAATCGCGAAGATGATGCGCGCGATGCTCGGCGGCGATCTCAGCGGGCTCTACACGCAATTCGACGTCCAGGCGCGCGGCACGCCCGCGCGCTGGCAGATGCGCCTCGTGCCGCGCCAGCCGCAGATCGCGCAGGCGCTGCGCGGCATCGACATGGACGGCGGCGAGTTCCTGCAAGGGCTGCGCATCACGCTCGCGAACGGCGACGTCACGCAGTACGCGTTCAGCGGCAGCGCGCCCGTGAGCGAACTCGCGCCCGCCGATCAGAAGCTGTTCGGAACGCCGTAGTGAATTCGCCCGAGCTTCACACCGCACCCGTCGAACGCACCGCTCGCACCGCGCGCCGGCAGTGGGCGCTGCGCGCCGCCTGGCTGCTGCTCGCCGTCGTCGCCGCGCTCTATTGCGGCTGGCGTTTCGCTGGGCCGTCGCCGTTGCAGACGAATCTGCTCGCGCTGCTGCCCGCGACCGAAGCCGATCCCGTCGCCGAAGAAGCCGTCGATCAACTGTCGAACGTGCTCGGCAATCGCGCCGTGCTGCTGGTTTCCAGCGACGACGACGCGCACGCGAAAGCGGCGGCGCTGCAACTGGGCGCGTCGCTGAGCGCGAGCCACGCCTTCGCTTCGGTGACCGCGCGCATTCCGCCGTTCGACCTCGGACGCATCGCGCGCTTTTACATGCCGTACCGCTTCGGCCTGCTCACGCCCGACGATCGCGCCAGCTTGACGAACGCCACGGGCGCTCAGGCCGCGTTGCTCAACGCGCTGACCGAGCGTCTCTACGGCCTGCCGGGCGCGGGCCTCTCGACCTCGCTCGCCGACGATCCGTTCGGCTGGCTCCAGCACTGGCTGTCGGGCTTGCCGCTCGCGGCGTCGAATCTGACCGTCGAGGACGGCCTGCTGGTCGCGCATCGCGGTGCGACCACGAGCGTGCTGGTGGTCGGCACGCTGACGGGATCGGCGTATGAATCGTCGGTGCAGCAAAACGTGCTGCACGCGGTGGCGCAAGGCGAAAACGCGCTCAAGTCGACGTGGCCCGACGTCAGCGTCGCGCGCACGGGCGCGGTGTTCTACGCCGAGTCGGCGCGGCGCGCGTCGGAGCGCGACGTGCACGTGATCGGCATCGTTTCGGCCGTGGGCATCGCGCTGCTGATGCTCTGGATCTTCCGCTCGCCGCGTCTCATCGCGCTGGGTTTCGTGTCGACGGGGCTGGGCATTCTGTGCGCGCTCGCGGCGACCCTGCTGATCTTCGGCAAGCTGCATCTGCTTACGCTGGTGTTCGGCGCGAGTCTGATCGGCGAGGCCGTCGATTATTCGATTCAGTATTTCGTCGTCTATCTGGGCGCGCGCGATAACTGGAACGCGCGGCGCGGCGCGCGCGAGGTGATGCCCGCGCTGGCGGTCGCGTTCGGCACGAGTCTGCTCGGCTACGCGATCCTGACCTTCGCGCCGTTCCCGGCGCTCAAGCAGATCGCGTGCTTCGCGATCGTCGGCATTTTCACGGCCTTCGCTTCGGTGATCGGCTTGCTGCCGAGCCTCATGATGCGGCCCGCGCGCCGCAGTCCGCGCACGCTGTTCGCCGTGGCCGCCACGGCGCTCGCGCGATGGCAGGCGCTGATCGGCGGGCGTCGCGCGTGGTTCGTCGCGCTCGCGCTGGCGATCGTGGCCGCGCCAGGCTGGCTGCAACTGCGCAGCGACGACGACATCCATCTGCTGATTCAGCGCGATGCGTCGCTGGTCGCGCAGGAACGCGTGGTGAGCCGCGCGGTCGGCGTCGACAACAGCGCGCAGTTCTTCGTCGTGCGCGGCGCGTCGCCGGAAGACGTGCTCGAACGCGCCGAAGCGCTGTGCGCGAAGCTGGGCACGCTCACGGGCGCGTCCGCCGTGAGCGGCTGGCAGTCGGTCACGTCGTTCGTGCCGTCCGCGAAACAGCAGCGCGCCGATCGCGCCGTGCTGGCCGCGCACGTTTTCGACGATCCGGCCGCGTTGCGCGCGATGCTGGGCGCGGCGGGCTTTCGCGACGAGATCGTGCAGGCGTGGCCGCGCGCGTGGGCGCAAGCCGATGACACAACGCTGAGCGTGGACGCCTGGCTCGCCGAGCCGTGGTCGCAACCGTTTCGCCATCTGTGGCTCGGCCGTCCCGCGAGCACGCCGGGCGCGTTCGCGGCGGTCGTGATTCCGCAAGGCGTGTCGAACGCGAACGAACCCGCCTTGCGCGCGCTCGCCCCGACGCTGCCGGGCGTGAGTTTCGTCGACAAGGCGGCGAGCGTTTCGCATCTGTTCGGCGTCTATCGCGAGGATGGCGCGCTTTGGCTCGCGGGCGCGCTCGTGCTGGTGCTCGCGCTGCTGACGCTGCGTTACGGCTGGCGCGCGGCGTTCGCGCTCGCGCTGCCGGTGTGGCTCGCGATCGGCGTGACGCTGGCCGTCTTCGGCTATGCGCACGTGCGCATCAACCTCTTCCATATGCTGGCGCTGATGCTCGTGCTCGGCGTCGGCGCGAACTACGCGGTGTTTCTGCGCGAAGGCGCGATGCGCGCGAACGCCGACACCGGCGCGGTCTGGACCGGCGTGCTGCTGTCCGCCGCCACGACGCTGCTGTCGTTCGGCATGCTCGCGATGACCTCGATGCCCGCGCTCAAGAGCTTCGGCGCGACGCTGTCGCTCGGCATCATGGTGTCGGTCCTGCTCGCGCCGGTCGGCATGCCTTCGAATTCACGGAGAACGAACTGATGGCGCAAGCCGCTTTTCAGGCAATGCATCGGCCAACTTCGCAGCCGGTGTATCTGCACGCGCTCGGCATGGTCAACGCGCTCGGCGACGACGTGAGCGCCATCGCCGCCGCGCTCGCGCGCGGCGAAGCGCCCGGCATGGGCCCGATTCGTACGCGCGTCGGCGAGGCCTTTGCAGGCCGCGTGCTCGCATCGCTCGATCAGACCGGGTTTGCGCCGCCCGCCGCGCTCGCGCACTACGACTGCCGCAACAATCGCCTGCTGCTGGCGGCGCTGGCGCAGATCCGGCCCGCCATCGACGCGGCCTGCGAG
>NZ_JAAGPN010000421.1:0-238 GCF_017104805.1 Paraburkholderia sp. Ac-20347
ACGCAGTATATCAAGAGATAATGTCAATGACAGGTGAGAGCGCATGAGCAGTCTTAACCGGCGATTGTGCTAGACGACTCTAAGTACAAGGACGTGTGGCATGCGACAGACATGTCTACAGCGTCAACAAGACACAAATGTTGTGTATGTGTCGGATGAAGAGAATATCGTAGGACGTTTAGTGATGGTCGCAATAGGAGAGTAGAGACATCATGTATTTTTTTTTTTTTTTTAATGT
>NZ_JAAGPN010000422.1:0-4413 GCF_017104805.1 Paraburkholderia sp. Ac-20347
TTGCGCTTTCACTGCCGCGCGCAGCAAACCGACGCGAACACCACGCGTCTCGCTTGGGGTTTCACGGTCGAAGCGCCGACGTGGTGGCTCGTGCCCGCTGCGAAGATCGTGCGCGATCTGCGTCGGCGCGTGGAAGCGGAGCTTGCGGCGCGCGTTTGATTTACCGGGTCGATTCAATCTTCCTCGACCGCGCCGCGCCGCTCGTCGATCTGCTTCATGTTGTCGAGCAGCTTGAGCAGATAGTGCAGCGTGTGCGTCATGTCGTCGACGGAAAAATTCCCCAGTACTTCCTCGTAATACGCCTGAATCTTGGGCGTGGCCTCGTTCAGCCAGAGCTTGCGGCCCGATTCGCTCATGCGCACCCGGCGCGAGCGGCGGTCCTGCGCGTCGGGCGTCGCGCTCAGATGCCCGTCGCGCTCCATGCGGCTCAGCAGCCCTGAGAGATTCTGGCGGCTCACCAGCAGATAACGCGCGAGGTCGCCCACGCTCATGCCGTCGCGCGCTTCTTCTCGCGAGAGCGCGCCGAGCACCGCCCATTGCTGCGTGGTCAGTCCTTCCTCTTCCACCGCCCGCGTGCCCGTTTTATGCAACATATTGGCGGATTGATAAAGACGAAAGAACAGTCGGTTCGCCAGTTCGAAGCGCGTCGTGTCATCCGTTTTAACGGCATTTTCCTGCGTTTTCTGCATTTTTGACAAAGGGTTTCTCCTGGTGTTGCCGCGCTTGCCGACGTCGGATCGTCTGCCGAGTATACGTCAATATATTGACGTAATTGATGAGCGCGACAAGATCGCGCCAACGTCGACGGACTCCATGGTAACAACCTCGCCACGCAAGGAGGCGCGATGAAGCGGTTCGAAGGCAAGACGGTCGTGGTCACGGGCGGTGGCGGCGGCATCGGCGGCGCGGCGTGCCGGCGTTTCGCGGCGGAGGGCGCACGCGTGGCGGTGCTCGATCTGTCGCTCGACGTGGCGCAGCAGGTGGCCGCGCAGATCGTCGCGCAAGGCGGCGCGGCGCTGGCGCTGCACGGCGACATCACGGTGCGCGCCGACGTGAACGATGCAATCGCGCAGATCGAGACGCAACTCGGTCCCATCGACGTGCTCGTCAACAACGCGGGCTGGGACGTTTTCAAACCGTTCACGAAGACCACGCCGGTGGAATGGGAGCGGCTCATCGCCATCAATCTCGTCGGCGCGCTGCATTTGCACCATGCGGTGCTGCCAGGCATGGTCGCGCGCAAGCGCGGCCGCATCGTCAATATCGCCTCCGATGCGGCGCGCGTCGGGTCCTCGGGCGAAGCGGTGTACGCGGCGTGCAAGGGCGGTCTCGTGGCTTTTTCGAAGACCATCGCGCGCGAACATGCGCGCCACGGCATCACGGTGAACGTGGTCTGTCCGGGACCGACCGACACTGCGCTCTTCGCCGACTACAAGGAAGGCGCGGGCAATCCGGAGAAACTGCTCGAAGCCTTCCAGCGCGCGATTCCGCTCGGACGCATCGGCCAGCCCGACGACCTGCCGGGCGCCATCGCCTTCTTCGCCAGCGACGACGCGCGCTATATCACGGGCCAGGTGCTGAGCGTATCCGGCGGCCTGACCATGGCCGGCTGACACCGCCCGAAAGTGCACGCACACGGCACGCTTTCACCTCACCAGGACTCGACGATGCAATACGACGACATTCTCTACGAAGTGCGCAACGGCGCGGCATGGATCACGATCAACCGGCCCGAGAAGATGAACGCGTTTCGCGGCCGCACGTGCGACGAGCTGATCCACGCGATCAATCGCGCGGGCTATACGCGCGAGATCGGCGCGATCGTGCTCGCGGGCGCGGGCGAGAAAGCGTTCTGCACGGGCGGCGATCAATCGGCGCACGCGGGGCAATACGATGGGCGCGGCACCATCGGCTTGCCGATCGAGGAACTGCACAACGCGATTCGCGACGTGCCGAAGCCGGTGATCGCGCGCGTGCAAGGCTATGCGATCGGCGGCGGCAACGTGCTCTGCACGATCTGCGATTTCACGATTGCCTCGGAGAAAGCGGTGTTCGGGCAAGTGGGGCCGAAGGTCGGTTCGGTCGATCCGGGCTTTGGTACGGCGTATCTGGCGCGCGTGGTCGGCGAGAAAAAGGCGCGCGAGATCTGGTATCTGTGTCGCCGTTATCCGGCGGCCGAAGCGCTGGCGATGGGACTCGTCAACGCAGTCGTGCCGCACGAGCGGCTCGACGACGAAGTGCAAAAGTGGTGCGATGAAATCATGGAGAAGAGCCCGACCGCGATTGCCATCGCCAAGCGCTCGTTCAATATGGATACCGCGCATCAGGCGGGTATTGCAGGCATGGGCATGATGGCGCTGAAGCTCTATTACGACACCGAGGAATCGCGCGAAGGCGTGAAGGCATTTCAGGAAAAACGTCCTCCCGAGTTTCGCAAGTACGCGAAGTAAAGGTGTTTTTGAATTATTTTGGATTCCATAATGATGTCGTGATTCAGGAGCGCGCATGAACCCCTATATCGACGAAGATCTCGCGGCGCTCGCCGAACACGCGCAGCGTTTCGCGCAAGGGCGCGTTGCACCCGGCTTTCTGGAGCGCGACCAGACGCGCGTGCTCGATCGCGATCTGATGCGAGAGATGGGCGAGATGGGTTTTATCGCGCCGGAACTGCCTGAAGCGTTCGGCGGGCAGGGATTGGGCTGTCTCGCGGCGGGCGTGATTCACGAAGCGATCGCGGCCGCCGATCTGAGTCTCTCGTACATCAACCTGCTCGCGTCGCTGAACGGGCAGATTCTCGCGCAGCACGCGCGTCCCGAGATCGCGCGGCTGTGGCTCGAACGGCTCACGCAGGGCCGCGCGCTGCTCGCCATCGCGCTGACCGAACCGCGCGGCGGCTCCGACGCGGCGAATCTGCGTCTGAAGATGGAGCGCGTGGGCGACCACTACGTGCTCAACGGCGAAAAGACTTCGATTTCCGCCGCCGATCAGGCCGACGCCGCCGTGGTGTTCGCGCGCAGCGGCCGCGTGGAAGACGGCGCGCGCGGCGTGTCCGCGCTGCTCGTGTCGATGGATCTGCCCGGCATCACGCGCAGTCGTTTCGATTGTCACGGTCAGCGTGCGATCGGGCGCGGTTCGATCTTCTTCGACAACGTGCGCGTGCCCGTCGATCATCGTCTGGGCGACGAAGGCAAAGGCTTCGTGCAGGTGATGCAGGGCTTCGATTTTTCGCGCGCATTGATTGGCTTGCAGGTACTCGCCGTCGCGCGTGCGAGCCTCGACGAAACGTGGACTTACGTGGCGCAGCGCGAGGCGTTCGGCAAGCCGCTTGCGGCGTTTCAGGGCGTCTCGCATCCGCTGGCCGAATACGCGACGCAGGTGGATGCGGCGCGCCTGCTGTGTCTGCAAACGCTGTGGCTCAAAGATCGCGGGCTGCCGCACACGGCCGAAGCCGCCATGTGCAAATGGTGGGCGCCGAAGCTGGCCTACGACGTGGTGCATCAGTGCCTGCTGTCGTTCGGCCACGGCGGCTACGATCGCGGGCCGATGGAGCAGCGTCTGCGCGACATCCTCGGTTTCCAGATCGGCGATGGCACCGCGCAGATCATGAAGACGATCATCGCGCGCGCGAACGCGGGACGCGAGGCGGTGCCCGCGTAGCGCGCAAGATCATCAGAACACCTGGCGGAACACCCAGTACAGCGCGGCGGCCAGCGCAATCGAAGCCGGCAGTGTGAGCACCCACGCGAGCGCGAGATTTCGAACGGTGCCCCATTGCAGACCGGAGCCGTTCGCGGCCATGGTGCCCGCGACGCCCGAAGCCAGCACATGCGTGGTGGAAACCGGCAGGCCGTAGACGTCCGCCATGCCGATGGTGAGCATGGCGACCGCTTCGGCGGACGCGCCCTGGCCGTAGGTCAGGTGCTGCTTGCCGATCTTCTCGCCGACGGTCACGACGATGCGCTTCCAGCCGACCATCGTGCCGAGACCCAGCGCGATCGCCACCGCCACTTTTACCCATGTCGGGATGAATTTCGTCGCGTGGTCCATCTGCTTGCGGAAGTCGTCGAGCACGGCGGCGTCGGCGGGCGCGAACGTGGGCGCGTGGGCCTTTTCCATCAGCCGGATCGCTTCGGAGGCCACGTACATGTTGTTGCGCACATTGTCGACGATCACTTCCGGCACCTGCGCGAGCGAACCCGAGAGGCTCACCTGGTCGCCGATGATGTCGGTCAGCGCGCGCAGCGCGGGCAGCGTTTGCGGTTGCAACTCACGCGTGCGCACAAACTTTTCGACTTCGGCGCGCGGATCGGCGGGCGCGGCCCCGCGCGCGGGGGCCGGGTCGGGCCGCGCTCAGCTCCCCGTCCTGCGCTGGGCAGCGCGCGCCCTCTCCACGGATCCCTCAGTCTTCTCCCC
>NZ_JAAGPN010000423.1:0-4704 GCF_017104805.1 Paraburkholderia sp. Ac-20347
TACGTCATTAGTATGGCAGTGCGTATACATATCACTACTATGTCTTTTTTATTAATGCTCCGGCGACCGCCGTGATCTCCACTAGAGCGACCACTCTTTCCCTCCACGCCGCTCTTCCGATCTCCATCGGCGGCACGACGCTCAACAACGTCGGCTCGGCGCTGACGAACCTCGACGGCCGCGTCACGCAGAACACCGCCGACATCACGAATCTGCAGAAGTCGGTCACCAACATGGCGGGCTCGGTCGCGAACGCGGTGCAGTACGACTCGTCGGCGCATGACTCGGTTACGCTGGGCGGCACCGGCGAGGCCGTGAAGCTCACCAATCTCGCCGACGCCGTACTGAGCGCGAGCAGCACCGACGCGGTCACGGGCTCGCAGCTCTTCGCGACCAATATGCAGGTCGCGAGCATTGAGCAGGCGGTGCAGAACGTGGCCGCGAGCGCCTCGATCTACGTCGCCGCCAACTCGCCGAACGGTGCGGCCACGGCCAGTGGTTCGAACACGCTGGCGGCCGGCGGCGGCGCTGTCGCGAGCGGCACCGCATCGACGGCAATCGGCGACCAGGCGCACGCCACTGGCACGAACGCCGTGGCGCTCGGCGCGAATTCGGTGGCCGACCGCGCCAATTCGGTGTCGGTGGGCAGCATCGGCAACGAGCGGCAGATCACCAACGTCGCGAATGGCACGGCGCCCACCGACGCCGTGAATCTGGGCCAGCTCAACAGTGCGTTCAGCGGCGTCAACAGCCGTATCGACGACGTGGATCGCGACGCGCGGCGCGGCATCGCGGCGGCGTCGGCGCTCAACGTCGTCACGCCGTATCTGCCCGGACGCACGACCATGAACGCGGGCGTCGCGGCGTATCGCGGCCAGGCGGCGCTCGGCATCGGCGTCTCGCGCTGGAACGAGAAGGGCAGCGTCAACTACAACCTCGGCGTCTCGTCGGCGGGTGGCAACAGCACCATCGTCCGCGCGGGTCTCGGCATCGTGTTCGGCGGTTGACGCAGCGGGCAGCGACCCTGGCGGCGCGGCCGGCGCACTGTCGGCCGCGCACCTCACGCGGCACGCCCCGCGCTTTTCAACCGCACGGGCGAACCGTGCGGGCCTTTCCATGGGCAGCAACCAACATGAAAATCATCGCCATGGCGATCGCGGCCTCGGCCGTGCTCGCCGGATGCGCGTCGCAGGCGACGCGCGATTCCTTGCAGATTCAGGACCCCACCGTGCTCGAAGAGGGGCTCAGAGCGTCGCAGAGCGAGCAGGCCGGCGCGGCCACCGACGCCTGGGTCGGCGCCTATCCGGCCAGCGTGGGCCGCGCGCAACTCGACGACGAACAGCGACGCCTCCAGGCGCTCGGCGCGAAGAAGGCCGGCTATTTCGGCGCGAAGGCGCAGTGCTGGATCTACGCCGCGCGCGAGGAGCACGCGCAGTACAACCATTGGGGATTTGTCGAAGAAGCGGCGCATCAGGCCGATCAACTGATCGGCGCGCTCGAAGGGCGCGGCCAGGCGTCCGTCGAGAATCCGAAGCTGCGGACCGCGGCCATCGTGCGGCCCGATCTATGGCAGCGGCTGCTGGCGGCGAAGTCGTCACCGGCGTTCGCGTCGTGTCAGCCCGCGCAGGAGCGCGTGGCCTGCGCCGAGGTCGAACTCACGCACGCCGGTCATGAGGCGTGGACACGTTCGTTCGACGCGAGTGCGCAGCGCGTTGGCGAAGTGCAGCGCAAGATCGCCGATCTCCCCGCCGTGCTGAACGCCTGCCAGCCGCCGCGTCAGGAGCCGCCGCCGTTGCCGAACAGCATCACGTTGCCGACCGACACGCTGTTCCGTTTCGATCGTGGCGATCTCAACGGTCTGTTGCCGCAGGGGCGGGCGAGTCTCGACGCACTGGCGCGCGATATTGCCGCAGCGGGCGACATCACGGCGGTCCGCACGGAGGGCTATACCGACCGGCTGGGCAGCGACAGCTACAACATGCGGCTTTCGCGGCAGCGCGCGGAAACCGTCGCCGGTTATCTGCGCGAGCGGAGCGAGGCGAATATTGCGATGAGCGCGGTCGGGCGCGGCAAAGCGGATCCGGTGGTGCAGTGTGATGAGCGCAATCGCGAAGCGCTGATCGCCTGTCTTGCGCCCAATCGCCGCGTCGAGCTTTCGATCGCGCGCAAGTCAGGCGCTCAGGCCGCCGCGCGCTAAGTTCTGCGCAACCAGGCGGCGCACTCGGTCCCGTGTTGTCAGTTCGCGGCGACCTGAGCATGCGCCCGCGCGCCCGCCGTCTTATACGGCGGGCTTTTTGCCTTTTCTTTTTGCCTTTTAATCGGCCATTTCGTGCGCTTTCATCGTGGCGGAAAGCTCGTTCGAACTGCCAGGCAGCGCTCGTCCGGCACGTTCGATCCCTTTCACGGCCATGGTGAATTCGCACAGTCTTATCGTCATTTCCCTGCGCTTTCTTAAGTCGATTCCGACAGATTTAACAATCCCTGACAGTAGGTTTTTGCGCTTGCGACGACAATAGGCCGTCGCGGCCCATCAAGTCATCGCGGGAGTGATCCGCGTGACGGCCGGCATCGATCCCGATACGGATCGACGCGCGCGCATTTTGGTTGCGCGCAGGACACGGCGGCATGAACCTCATGTCCGTCATGCACGACATACACGGAATTCGGCTACGGGGGCTGGCGCGATCGGGACACGGCGACGCGCCGGTGCGTGGAAGGCAGAGCGGACTCGAGTTCGCCGCATAACGCTGGAAACAGCGCCTGGTAGTAGGAGTGGCGATGGCGGTGAGCATGACGCCATGCAGTGAGATCGGTTGCGGCCAGCAGGCGGACGTCGGGCGGTGATGTCCGCCTGCGTGCGACGCGCCGTCGAGATGGCGTCGGCGCCCGCGCCGGCGATCCTGGTCCGGGGGCGAGGACTGCCGGAGACTACGCGGTGCGCGGACTGCGGCCATCGTCACTCGTTTTTCAATCTTTCAAACAGGCACGCGCGCACGATTGAGTGCGCTCAGGCACGTCCCGTACGCGCGCGCCCTGGCATCACATGACACACGACGTCCGGGCGCGCCGGCGGCTTCGATGAGCGGCCAGGCGGTGCGCGAACGGCGGCGTGGGTCGGCGACGAGCGTTAGCGACACGAGGTTTTCATGTTTTTCCGCTTCGGCAGCACCCGGTTTCCGCCCGCTTCCCGCGTCAACGCTTCGGGTGGCAGTCGCGATCTCGACCGCGTCGAGCTGGACCTCGCCCGCGACCGCCATGCGCGCGCCGCCATGGAGGCTTACGCCGATTCCTGCGAGGCCGAATTGCCCTGGCTGAGCGAGTCGCTGCGCCAGTCGCGCTATGGCCGTTCGGACAAGTTGACGCAATGTTCCGCGACGGTGCTGCGCGCATTCGTGCTCGCGCAGGCGCGCGCCGCCGCGCAGCCCGACTACGCGCATGCCGCATGGGAGCACGTGCGCGTCCATCTGGCCGCGCTGCTCTCGGGCGATTCGCCGGCCGCTGCCGAGCATGACGGGCACCACGGCCAGCCCGGCGATCATGCACAGACGGGCGCACAACCTGGCGCACAACCGAACACACAATCCGGCGCGCCGTCGGCCGACGACACGTTCGTGCCGCTGGGCCGGCGTCCGGCGCCGAGATAGTCGGTAACCGGGACGATCACAGGCGGCGCGTCGAATGAGAGCGTTTTCGACTACCATGGGCGGATTCCGCATCCCCGGTCCGGAGGCGCGCTTGCCGCTCCCGTTTATTTCGAGACGCTGCGAAAGTGGCGGTTTGCGCGCGCGGCGCGGGTCGCGCGCAACGGGGTTGGGGAGGGATTTCGCCAGCGCCGTCGGCAACGCTGGCGGGACCGCAGGGTGGATCCATCCCGAGAACATGAAAAACGATACTGGGTGCGGGGCACTATGAGAATTGCAGTACTGGATGACGATCCGGCACAGACCGACTTCGTCTGTCAAACCTTGATGGCGGCAGGCCACGTCTGCCATGCGTTCGCCAAGGGCGGCGAACTGGTCCGGCAACTGCGCCGGCAGACGTTCGACCTGCTCGTGCTCGACTGGAACGTGCCGGACATGGCCGGCGACGAAGTCCTACATTGGGTGCGGCAAAGCCTGTCCACGCGTCTGCCCGTCCTGTTCATGACGAGCCGCAGCCGCGAGGTGGACATCGCGCTCATGCTCAACAGCGGTGCCGACGACTACGTCGTTAAGCCGGTGTCCGCGCCGGTGCTGCTCGCGCGCGTCGGCTCGCTGCTGCGTCGCGCGTATCAACTGCAACCGCCCGCGCAGAAGGAAGTCTTCGGCGAATACGAGTTCGATCTGAAGTCGCGTCAGGTGACGGTGGCCGGCAAGGCGGTCGCGCTCACGCAGAAGGAATTCGACCTCGCGCTGCTGCTGTTCCAGCACCTGAGCCGCCCGCTGTCGCGCGCGCACATTCTCGACGTGATCTGGAAGCAATCCGACGACATCCCGTCGCGCACCATGGACACGCACGTGTCGATGCTGCGCTCCAAGCTCGGCCTGCGTCCCGAAAACGGCTATCGCCTGACGCCGATCTATGGCTACGGCTACCGCCTCGAGCGCATCGAGGGGGACGCGGCGTGAGGGGCGCACGCGGGAGTCGCCCCGTTGCGGGCGCAAGCCTCGCGCTGGCGCGGCCGCTGTTCGCCTGCGCGCTCGCGCTGAGCCTGCTGCCGGTCAT
>NZ_JAAGPN010000424.1:0-4640 GCF_017104805.1 Paraburkholderia sp. Ac-20347
CGATCGGCCGCGTGTTCGCCGCCTGTTTCGACGACGACGTGCGCGCCGCGCTGCTCGCGCAGGACGGCCTGCGCCTCGCGGGCGCGACGCCGTCCGCGAACGCGGCCAACGCGGCGAACGCGAACTCTGCTTATGTCGAGCGCCTCGCCGCGATCCGCGCGCAAGGGCTCGACACCGCGCTCGACAAGCCGATTCCCGGCATCAGCACCGTGGCCGCGCCGGTCTTCGATCACACCGGCAGCGTCTGCCTCGTGCTCGCGCTGATGGGCCCGTCGGGTCACATCGACACCGGCCGCGAAGGCGCCTGCGCGTCCCTGCTGATGGCGGCTGCCGAGCGCCTCTCGCGGCGCTTCGGCTACGTGGCGGGCGCGGCGGCAGCGCCGCTATAATCGGCTTCCGTCAGACGATTCACGCGCAACGCCTGGCGCCGCCACGCGCCCCGATCCGGTGTGTCGACGCGCAAATCCGCGCCGATACGCGTCGACAGATATCGGCAGGCACGGCGGCCCCATCACAAGGACAGCCCCATGAGCACCGCCTCCACCGGTTCCGCCACCGCGCTGCGCCAGGTCGCCGACCTGCCCTGCCCGCGCGGCCTGCCGCTGATCGGCAACCTGCTGCAACTCGAACCCACGCGGCTGCACCAGATCCTCGAACGCTGGGCCGAAGAACTCGGCACGCCGTACCGCTTTCAGGTCGGCAGCATCCCCATCACGATCTGGACCGACACCGAACTGATCCAGTCGATCATGCGCGAGCGCCCGCACCGCTATCGCCGCTATTCGCCGATCGAAAGCGTGTTCGACGAAATGGGCGCGAACGGGCTCTTTTCCTCCGAAGGCGTGCAGTGGGAATCGCACCGGCGGCTCGTGATGCAGGCGCTTTCGATCCCCAACATCAAGGCGTTTTATCCGACGCTCGCGGAGATCACGCAGCGTCTGCGCACGCGCTGGCTGCGCGCGGCCGAGCGCGGCGAGACCGTCGAGATGACCGACGACCTCAAGCGCTACACAGTGGACGTGACGAGCGCGCTCGCGTTCGGCGAAGACCCGCGCACGCTCGATCAGGATCACGGCGTGATCCAGGAACATCTCGAACGCATCCTGCCCGCCGTGATGGGCCGCATCAACGCGCTGTTTCCGTACTGGCGCGTGTTCAAGCTGCCCGCCGACCGCAAGCTCGATCACTCGCTCGCCGAAGTGCACCGCTACATCGACTCGATGATGGCGCGCGCCCGCACGCGCATGCGCGACGAGCCGTCCGAACTGCCGCGCAACCTGCTCGAAGCGATGCTCATGCAGCAACAACAGCAGGACGGCGAGCCGATTTCCGATGCGCAGATTCGCGCCAACGTGCTCACGCTGCTGCTCGCGGGCGAGGACACGACCGCCGATTCCATCGCGTGGACGCTGCCCTATCTGGCGGCCGACGCCGCGTTGCAGACGCATCTGGGCGCAGAAGCGCATCGCGTGCTCGGCGACGCGCCCGTGTGCCCCGACTACGCCACGCTCAAGGACCTCGACATCTTCGAAGCGATCGCCATCGAAGCGACGCGTCTGCGGCCGGTCGCCGCCGTGCATTCGTTCGAGCCGCTCGAAGACGTCGTGGTCGACAACGTCGCGCTGCCCAAGGGCACGCGCATGTTCTTCGTCGCGCGGCCCGCGATGATCGACGAGAAAAATTTCGCCGATCCGCAGCGCTACGATCCGTGGCGCTGGATGCGCAAAGGCGAGCACGACGCGCCGCGCGAAGGCGCGCATGGCGCACATGATGTGCGCGCGTATCTGCAATTCGGCGCGGGGCCGCGCGTGTGCCCCGGACGCCACCTCGCGACGGTGGAAATGCGCCTCGCGCTCTCGATGCTGATGAACGAATTCGAAATCGAACTCGCCATCGATCCGGAGCAGATCAAAGAGGTATCGGCGTTCACGATGGTGCCGGACACGATGCCGGTGAAGCTGCGCAAGCGCGTGCGCTAGCACTTCAGCGAGCGTTACGCCTTCACTTCGCCCGCGCTGTCCGAATCGCTGCGCGCCTGCGCGTCGCGCATCTTGGCGAGCGTCTTCGGCCCGAGTCCGAGCGAGACGCCCAGCGCGAGTGCGTCGATCACCGCGAGATGCGCGATGCGCGGCACGCCCGGCGCGTGCGGCTCGTCGGCGGCGGGCACGCGCAGCAGCAGCGGAATGTCGACCACCCACGCGAGCCGCGAGCCCGCGTTCGTCAGCGCGATGGTGGTCGCGCCGCGCTCCTTCGCGATCTGAATGCTCTCGTTCACTTCCACGCTGCGGCCCGACTGCGAGATCGCGAAAGCGACGTCGCCGGGTTCGAGCAGCCCGGCGTAAAGGCGCTGCAAATGCGCGTCGGTGAACGCGCTCGCGGCCACGTCCAGACGCAGGAAACGCAGCGCCGCGTCGTTCGCGACCAGCCCCGACCCCGCGCCCACGCCGAAGAAAAACACCCGCCGCGCGCTGCCGAGCGCCGCCACCGCCGCCTCGAACACGGCCGGATCGAGCGAGGCGCGCGCGTGCATCACGCCCTGCACCACGGCGTCGGCGACCTTGTCGAGCAACGAGCCCATCTGCGCGGGCTCGCCGCTCGCCGCGTCGTCGGCGGCGGAAAACGGCACGCCGCCCGCCGCGCTCTGCGCGAGCCGCATCTTGAAGTCGCGCAGGCCGTGCGCGCCCACCGCGCGGCAAAAACGCGTGACCGACGGCTCGGAGACGTCCGCGCGCAACGCGAGTTCGGTGATGCTCGCGCGCATCGCGAAGTCGATGTCGGCGAGCACCATCTCCGCGACCTTGCGTTCGGCGGGCCGCAGCGACTCCGCCACGTTGCGGATGTGATGGATCAGGTTGGAGACCGGCAAGCTATGTTCCGTGGGTTGAACCGTGGAAGATGCGAGACGCCCGAAGCCCGGGTTCAATGCTTCAATCGAGACGCTTGCCGCTTTCGGTGTCGAACAGATGCAGATGCGCGAGAGGCAGACCGAGCGTCATGCGCTGGCCCGGTTCGATGCCGGGACGCGCGCGGGTCGTGACGCACCATGACTGGCCGCCTATTTTCCCGTACAAGTGCGTTTCCGCGCCAGTCGGCTCGATCACCTCGACGCTGAACGGCACCTCGCCCGCGTTGGCCTCCACATGCTCGGGACGAATGCCCAGCGTCACGCGCGCGCCCGCCTGTGCGCGGCCTTCGGGCAGCGCGATGCGCACGCCGTCGTCGAGCACGAGCGCCGTCCCGCGCGCGTCGTTCATCACGCTGCCCGCCACGAAGTTCATCGACGGCGAACCGAGAAAGCTCGCCACGAACAGATTGCCGGGTTTGTCGTAGAGATCGAGCGGGCGGCCGATCTGCTCGATGCGCCCCGAGTTCATCACGACGATGCGGTCGGCCATCGTCATCGCTTCGATCTGGTCGTGCGTGACGTAGACGACCGTGTTGCGCAGCCGCTGATGCAGCGCCTTGATTTCGGTGCGCATCTGCACGCGCAGCTTGGCGTCGAGATTCGAGAGCGGTTCGTCGAACAGGAACAGCGACGGCTCGCGCACCACGGCGCGGCCCATCGCCACGCGCTGGCGCTGACCGCCCGACAACGCGCGCGGCAGGCGATCGAGATAGTTCGAGAGATTGAGCATCTTCGCGGCGGCTTCGATGCGCGGCTTGAAGCCGTCCTCGCGTTCCTTGCGGATGCGCGGGCCGAACGCGATGTTGTCGTACACCGAAAGATGCGGATAGAGCGCGTAGCTCTGGAACACCATCGAGATGTTGCGCTGCTGCGGCGGCAGCGCGTTCGCGCGCGTGCCGCCGATCGTGAGGTCGCCGCCCGAAATATCTTCGAGACCCGCGATCATGCGCATCAAGGTGGTCTTGCCGCAGCCCGACGGTCCGACCAGCACGACGAACTCGCCGTCCTCGATGTCGAGGTCGACACCGTGCACGACCTGCGTGTCGCCGTAGCGCTTGTAGATGCCGTTCAGTTGTACCGCTGCCATGCTGTCCTCGTGTGCTGTCGTGTGCTGTTATCGCTGCTTGCGTGTGTTTTCCTGCTTGTTTTAGCGGCTCGTTTTACCCGCTCGTCTTACGCGCTCAGAACGGATCGAGCGTCAGTTCGTTCGCCATCAGCCGGTTGCCCGCCATGAGGCCCGCGTCGACCGGCAAGGCCACGCCGGTAATCACGCGCGCTTGCGGCGACGCCAGAAAATGCACGGCGTCGGCGATATCGGCGGGTTCGGCCACATCGCCGAGCGGATACCACTTGCTCAGTTGTTCGAAGATGGCCGGATTCTGCTCGACGCGCGCGCGCCACGCGGGCGTCTTCACGGTGCCCGGACACACGATGTTCGCGCGGATGCCGTGCGGCCCGAGTTCCATCGCGAGCGCCTTCGTGTAGCTCACGAGGCCCGCCTTCGCGGCGCTGTACGCCGGATGCCCGAGCGCGCTCAGTCCGTTCACGGAGCCGATCAGCACCAGCACGCCGCGCTTGCGTTCGATCATCGCGGTGCGCACGGTTTCGATCGTGTTGTAGGTGCCGTTGAGATTGAGGTCGACGTCGCGCCGCCAGCTCGCCGCGTCGGTATGCGCGAGCGTCGTGCCGAGCGCGCCGCCCGCATTGGCGACCGCCACGTCCACCGGACCGCGCG
>NZ_JAAGPN010000040.1:0-46787 GCF_017104805.1 Paraburkholderia sp. Ac-20347
CCGGGCATCGGCGCGAGGCGTGGTGGGCCGTGACCGCGCAGCATGCGGTGCCGGCCTTGCTGCGCGACGCGCCCGTGGCCGAGGCGCGGCTCGACTTGCCGCGCGCCTCGGAAGGCGCGGAGATCGTCGCCGATTACGCCAGCCTGCGTCTCACGCTCAATCGCCATCCGCTCGAACTGCTGCGCGAAGGGCTCGCGAAACAGCGCTTTCGCAGCGCGGCGCAACTCGCGCGTTGCCGCCACGGCATGCTCGCGCGCGTGTGCGGCATCGTCACGGTGCGGCAGCGGCCGGGCACGGCGAACGGCACGATTTTCGTGTCGCTGGAGGACGAAACCGGCTCGGTCAACGTGATCGTGCACGCCGCGCTCGTGGAGTCGCAGCGCAAGGAATTGCTGGGGGCGTCGCTACTGGCGGTGGCGGGCGTCGTGCAGCGCGAGGGCGAGGTGGTGCACCTGGTCGCGCATCGGCTCGAAGATCACAGCCGTCTGCTCGGGCGGCTCGCGACGGAAAGCCGCAATTTCCACTGAGCGTTGTTTGCCGACGGGAGAAAAGAGGAGAGGGCGATGCGCGCTTGGCAGCCAGGGCCGCGCTGCGTGCATCGCCGCTGTGGTCAGTTTTTGTCCGCGTGCTCGCGCTCGAAGGCATCGAGCACCGCACCGATGCCCGCGTCGAACGGCGTGCGCCGCCCGATGCCGAGGGCTTCGAGGCGACCCGAATCGAGATGACAGTCGCGCGGACGCGGCGTCGCGTCCGTGGGCTGCGTCTGCGCGATCAACTGCGCCTCGATCCCGAGCGCGCGCGCGATGCGTTGCGCGATGTCGTACTTGGTCATCGGCTCGTCGCCGGACCATTGCGCGATGCCGCGCACAGCCTCGCCATCCGCGCAGCGCGTGAGCAGTTCGCGGATCACGACGGCCACGTCGGGCGTGAAGGTCGGATAGCGCGTGGCCCACGCGTCCATCGGCGCGGGTTTGGCCGTGGCGTTCGCACTCGACGGAGCCGCCGCGCGGATCGGCGGCACGAGGCTCGTGACCGCCGACTCGTTCCAGTCGACGATCGGCCCGTACAGCAGCGGCAGGCGCAGCACGAGCGCATCGTCGCTCGCATCGAGCAGCGCGCGCTCGCCTTCGAGCTTGCTGTGGCCGTAGGCGTTGAGCGGATTCGGCGCGGCGTCCGGCAAATACGGCGGTTGCGTGCCGTCGAACACGTAATCGGTGGAGATCGACAGCACCCACGCGCCGCGCGCTTTCGCCGCCGTGGCGATGCTGCGCACCGCGTCGACGTTGAGCGCGCGCGCCGCGGCGGGATCGTGCTCGCAGACATCGGGACGCCGCTCGGCGGCCGCGATCACGATGGCATCGGGCGCTTCACGCGCGACGAAGGCCGCGACGGCCTGCGCATCGCGCACGTCGAGCGCGACCTGGCGCGGCCCGACGCGGCTGTGCGCGGTCTGCACGACCTGCCAGCCGGTTTCGGTGTCGAGTTCGCGCACGAGCGCGCGTCCGAGCAGGCCGGACGCGCCGATGACGGCGACCTTGAACATGGCGCGCCCGGCCTCAGGCCGCCGTGCCCTTGACCGTGTAGCCGGCTTCGTCGATGGCGGCCTTGAGCACGTCGGCGCTCTGGGTCGACTCGACGCTCACGCGGCCTGCGGCCAGGTCGATCTGGACCTTGGCGGCGGCGTCCTGCTCGTGGATCGCGCGCGTGACGGCGTCGACGCAGTGTTGGCAGCTCATGCCTTCGACGTTGAACTGGATCATGATGTTTTCCTTTGCTGAGTGAACGGAACGGAGGAGACAAAAGACATATGCGGCCTGTGCCGGATTATGCCAGTGGGGGCCAGGCGCTCATCGGCGGGACTGCCGGCGAGCGCTGGACCTTCCCATCGTGGGAAGGTGTAGCATCGAAGCATCGATGAACATTCGGCAGGAGAGCAGCATGAACATTGGCGAAGCGGCGCGCGCCTCGGGCGTCACCGCGAAAATGATCCGCTACTACGAGAGCGTGGACCTGCTCGCGCCCAAGGCGCGCACGGAATCGGGCTACCGCGTGTACGGCATGGAAGAGGTGCACGCGCTGCGCTTCATCCGGCAGGCGCGGCGTCTGGGCTTTCTCGTCGACGATATCCGCCGCCTGCTGGCGCTCTGGCACGACCGCTCGCGCGCGAGCGCCGAGGTCAAGGCCATCGCGATGGAGCATGTGGCTGAACTCGATCAGCGCATCGCCGAACTCACGCAGATGCGCGACACGCTGCGCCATCTGGCCGCGCACTGCCACGGCGACGACCGGCCCGACTGTCCGATCATCGAGCGCCTCGCCGATCCGGAACCGGTGGCGCAGGCTGGCGCGGCTTGAGCGCTTCAACTGGAGGTGCAACCCGCGCAGGCAAATTGTCGCAACCGGCGCATCTGGGCGGGTTGTTTGCACCATGTCGGTGCTAAAAACGCCATCCGGCTGCGGCCTGCGCCGATCCATCCTCGAAAAGTGTCGATAAATCATTAAGTTGCCAAATGCGCGCGGCGCATCATTCCAGATTGGAATGCACCGCATTCGAGCAATTCACTGGTAAAGTCAGGTGCAACCGCTATAATGCGGGTTATCCCTTACGAGGGTAATCCCTGATGCAAATCCACCGGGGATACGACCGATCCTTGGAGAACACCATCATGTTTGCGTACCTTCTTGAAAAGCTGAGCACCTGGTTTGAAACTGCCGAACGTCGTCGCCGCGAAGCGTATCTCGCTTCCTCGTCGGACATCGTGCAACTCGAACAGCGTATCCGCTCGCTCGAATCGAACGGCTACTCGCTGTAAGCAGCCGCAGGCAATCTGCGCTGTCGCAAGCCCCGCACTGGCGGGGCTTTGTCATTTCTGCGGTCCCGTGTCCCGGCGCTCCCGCGATCCTGTGTCTGAAACGCATCGATGAAGGCAGTCTCAGCCTTCCCACCGCGGTAAGGTAAAGTCTTTTTTGCGACAAGCCGACAACACAGTGGAGTCGCTTTCTTCTACCGGGGGACGTTCATGGCGCCAGTCAGCTTTTTTCACCATTCCGTGTGTGCGCTTGCACTCGTGACGCTTGGCGCAGTGACCAGCGCGGGCGCGCAGGCGGGGCAGCCGCTGATCCTCGATACGCAGCATGGGATCAGCGACGGCCAGAAGGGCATCGTGTTGCAGAATGCGCCGCTCGGCCAGTCGCAGATGGTGCCGATGCAGCAGCTACCGTCGCTGGATGCCAATAATCAGCAGCCGATCATCGTCGCGCCGTATGTGGAAGTGCCGGGCAGCGGGGGCGGGCGGCCGCCGCGACCGCGGCCGGCGCAGCAGCAGTACGCGCCTGCGCAATAAGTAGCAGTAACGATCAGGCGCGTTAAGCAGCGGGATAGCGTGAGTGGGCATGCCGCGAACGGGCATGCCGCATGAAATTGCCGGACATCAATCGGCAGACTTCGGTCGCCGGACTTCAGTCGCCGCGCGATTCGAGCTTGAATTGCGCGCCGCTGTCCTCGCCGAGCGTCTTGACGAGCCAGGGCATCGCCTCCTTGAGCGCGGCGACCAGCGTGTACGGCGGGTTGACGATGAACATGCCGCTGCCGAACAGACCAAAACCATCGTGCGGCGGACGCTTCACCGACAGCGAGACGTGCAGCCAGTTCTTTTCCTGCAGACGCTTGAGCTGCTCGGGAAAGCGCTGCGATTCGGGACGCGTGACCTGCGGATACCAGACCGCGTAGGTGCCGGTCGCGAAGCGCTGCAGTCCATCCTCGACGCACTTGATCGTGCGCGAATAATCGCGCTTGTCCTCGTACGACGGATCGATCAGCACCAGCGCGCGGCGCGGCGGCGGCGGCAGAAGTGGCTTGATGCCGTCGAAACCGTCGCCCGCGTAGATCATCACGCGGCGGCCGGCGTCGTGAAAACGATGGCGCAGCACGTCGATTTCCGTGCTGTGAAGTTCGAACAGACGCATGCGGTCCTGCTCGCGCATCAGACGCCACGCGAGATAGGGCGAGCCCGGATAGAAGCGCAGATCGCCGTCGGGATTGAGCGCCGCGACTTCGTCGACGTAATCGGAGAGCATCGGCGGCAGGTCGCTGCGGCCCCAGAGCTTGCCGATACCCGTGTCGAATTCGGCGTTCCTGGTCGCGTAGCCCTCGCGCAGCGCATAGGCGCCCGCGCCCGCGTGGGTGTCGATGTACCAGTAGGCCTTGTCCTTCTTGCCGAGGTAATGCAGCAGTTGCACGACGACGGCGTGCTTGAGGACATCGGCGTGATTGCCGGCGTGGAAGGCGTGGCGGTAGCTCAGCATGTTGGGGCGGACGCGAGGAAGGTGGCGACCGGCGCGCGTACTTGCGCGCCAATGGCGGTGAAACGATAAACGGCGGCGCTCAGGTTCTTTCGAGAGCTTCTTTCGAGCAAGTTCTTTCGGGACGCGCCGCTGGCGATGCGCGCCGGCGGCGTTTCACGTGCTTCGAGAACGAGGCATGCCGGCGAGGCCGCGTATTGTACAGCGTCGTGCAGCGCGGCCTCGCGCAATGGCTGAGCTGCCGCCTTATTCGTAATGCTCGCCGACGATCGCCTCGATCTTCGCCTTCACTTCGGGCGTGATCTTTTCGGCCACGTCGCGTGCCTTCATATTCTCGCCGATCTGCTCGACGCGCGACGCGCCCGTGATGACCGTGCTCACGTGCGGGTTCTTCAGGATCCACGCGAGCGCGAGCTGGCCGACCGTGCAGTCCAGTTCCTTCGCGAAGTCGGCGAGCTTGCCGACGATGGCGTTCTTGTCCGCGTCGGTGACTTCCTTGCGCAGCCAGTCGTAGCCTTGCAACTGCGCACGGCTGTCCGACGGCACGCCGCTGCGATACTTGCCGGTCAGCAGCCCCGAGGCGAGCGGGCTCCACGTGGTCAGGCCGAGGCCGATGTCTTCGTACAGTCGGCGATATTCGTCTTCCACGCGGCGGCGATGGAACAGGTTGTACTGCGGCTGTTCCATGACCGGCTTGTGAAGATGATGCCGTTCGGCGATTTCCCACGCGGCGCGAATTTCCTCCGCGCTCCATTCCGACGTGCCCCAGTACAAGGCCTTGCCGCGCGTGATCATGTCGCTCATCGCCCAGACGGTTTCTTCAACCGGCGTGTTCGGGTCGGGGCGGTGGCAGAACACGAGGTCGACGTAATCGAGCTGCAGCCGCTTGAGCGATTCGTCGATGGCGTTCAGCAGATATTTGCGATTGAGCGTGTGGTACTGATTGGGCGCTTCGTTCAAGCCCCAGAAGAACTTGGTGGAGACCACGTAGCTCACGCGCGGCCAGGCGAGTTCCTTGAGCGCCTGGCCCATGATTTCCTCGGACTTGCCGCCGGCGTAGACCTCGGCGTTGTCGAAGAAGTTGACGCCTGCATCGCGCGCCGCGGCGAGCGACTCGCGCGCGAGATTGCGATCGACCTGATTGCCGTACGTGACCCACGAGCCGATAGACAGTTCGCTAACCTGCAGGCCCGAGCGGCCCAGTCGCCGATAGTTCATGAACGCCTCCTTGTTGAGCTCGCCAAGTTAGCACGATCGCGCGGCACGCGCTGAGCGTGCGCTGCATTGTGCAAGCGGTTGAGCAGCCGGATCGCATGAGCGGTCGAACCGCCGCCACGCCGGCGCTTGACGGTGCGCTGCGGCAAGCCTGTGCCGCCTTGTCCAGATCGACGCTTGCGACGCGCGGCTTCATGCACAATAGCGCGGTTGGCCGCGGCGCAACATCCGGCCGGATGGCGTAGGACAAATGCAGGAAAACGCTTAAGCCATTCGACAGGTTTGACGGTATGCGCGCGTCGAGGTCTCATCTCTTCTACGTCGTTGTTCCCATTCCTGGAGGTGCTCGATGTCGTCTCTCACTCTGAATTCGAAGCTCGATGGCAAGGTCGCGGTCGTTACCGGCGCGGCCAGCGGTATTGGCAAGCAGATCGCACTCACGCTCGCCCAGGCGGGCGCGGCGGTCGCGATCGCCGACCTTAACCAGAGCGGCGCCGACGCCGTCGCCGAAGAGATCAAGGGCGCGGGCGGCAAGGCGATCGGCGTGGCCATGGACGTCACCAACGAAGACGCCGTGAATCAGGGCATCGACCGTGTGGCCGCCGAGTTCGGCTCGATCGACATCCTCGTTTCGAACGCCGGCATCCAGATCGTCAATCCCATCGAGAACTACGCGTTCTCCGACTGGAAGAAGATGCAGGCGATTCACGTCGACGGCGCGTTCCTCACGACCAAGGCCGCGCTCCAGCACATGTACAAGGACGACCGCGGCGGCGTGGTGATCTACATGGGCTCGGTGCACTCGCACGAAGCGTCGCCGCTCAAGTCGGCCTACGTGGCGGCCAAGCATGCGCTGCTCGGTCTCGCGCGCGTGCTCGCGAAGGAAGGCGGCAAGCACAACGTGCGCTCGCATGTGGTCTGTCCGGGCTTCGTGCGCACCCCGCTGGTCGAAAAGCAGATTCCGGAGCAGGCCAAGGAACTCGGCATTTCGGAAGAGGAAGTGGTCAAGCGCGTCATGCTCGGCGGCACCGTGGACGGCATCTTCACGACCGTCGAGGACGTCGCGCAAACGGTGCTGTTCCTCTCGGCATTCCCCACGGCGGCCTTCACGGGGCAGTCGTTCGTGGTGAGCCACGGCTGGTTCATGCAGTAACGCGGAGGGCCGGTCATGGCGCAACGCAAGAAAGGGCAGGCGCAGTCGAGCGCCGTCGACGACGCGACCGGCGTGCGCGCCGCCACGAATGCCCAACCTGGCGCACAGCCGCGCGTCTCGCGCTGCTCGAGCGACTCCGAGCAATGGGAGACGGTCGCGCTCACGCTGCAAGGCGGCGGCGCGCTCGGCGCGTATCAGGCGGGCGTGTACGAAGGGCTGTTCGAGGCGGGCATTGCGCCCAACTGGATCGCGGGTATTTCCATCGGCGCGCTCAATACGGCGCTGATCGCGGGCAATGCGCCCGAGCATCGCGTGGCGCGTCTGCGCGAGTTCTGGGAGACGATCTGCCAGCCCGCGTGGAGTCCGCCGCTGCCGGCCTTCATCGAGCACGCGTTGTTCAATTCCGGCGACGCCGTGCGCAAGAGCTTCACGGCCTTGCAGGCGGCGGGCGCGGTGATCGAAGGGCAGAAGGGCTTCTTCACGCCGCGCTTTCCGCCGCCGCTGCCTACGGCGGCGGGCGAGCCGGGCAAGGCGAGCTATTACGACACCACGCCGCTCAAGGCCACGCTCGAACGGCTCTGCGATTTCGATCGCATCAATTCGCGCGAGATTCGCGTCTCGGTAGGCGCGGTGAACGTGGGCACGGGCAACTTCGTCTACTTCGACAACACGACCACCACGCTGCGTCCCGAGCATTTCATCGCGTCGGGCGCGTTGCCGCCGGGTTTCGCGGCGGTGGAGATCGACGGCGAGTATTACTGGGACGGCGGATTGATGTCGAACACGCCGCTCTACGAGGTCATTCAGACCACGCCGCGGCGCGACACGCTCGCGTTTCAGGTCGATCTATGGAGCGCGCGCGGTCCGGTGCCCGACAACATCACCGACGTGCAGGGCCGCATGAAGGACATCCAGTATTCGAGCCGCACGCGGATGGTCACCGACATGCTGCAACGCTCGCAGCGTTTCCGGCACGTGCTGCGCGAGGTGCTGGAGCGCGTCGCGCCCGAGCATCGGGAGGACATGTGGGTCGAACTGGCGGACGAACTCTCGTGCTCGAAGAAGTACAACGTGATCCACCTGATCTACCGGCACAAGGAGTACGAGGGGCACTTCAAGGACTTCCAGTTCGGCATTTCGACGATGCGCGAGCACTGGACGAGCGGCTTGCAGGACATTCGCGCGTCGCTCGGGCAACCGGGCTGGCTCGACAAACCCGATAACGACTCGGGCTTCGTCACGCACGATATCCATCGCGACATGCGCGGGCACGGTTGAACGCGCGATTTGCGCTCAGGCAGGCGCAATCGTCCGCGCCAAAACAAAAGGCGTCCGTTCTCGCGAACGGACGCCTTTTTCTTTTCACGTCAACGCGCCGTCCGAAAACGGCGCATCGACGCGAATCGCTTATTTCGGCACGCTTACTTCAGCACGGCGGCGACGGCGGTCGCGACGGCGTCGAGGTTGCGCGTGTTCAGCGCGGCCACGCAGATGCGGCCCGTGCTCACGGCGTAGATGCCGAACTCTTCGCGCAGGCGGTCGACTTGCGACGCCGTCAGGCCCGAGTACGAGAACATGCCGCGTTGCACGTTGATGAAGTTGAAGTCGCGGTCGACGCCGGCCGCCGACAGGCGCTCGACGAGGCCGGTGCGCATTGCGCGGATGCGGTTGCGCATTTCGCCGAGTTCGGCTTCCCACATGGCGCGCAGGTCGGCCGAGCCGAGCACGGCGGCGACCACCGAACCGCCGTGCGTCGGTGGGTTCGAGTAGTTCGTGCGGATCACGCGCTTGAGTTGCGACAGCACGCGCGTCGATTCTTCCTTGCTGCTCGTGATGATCGACAGCGCGCCGACGCGCTCGCCGTACAGCGAGAACGACTTCGAGAACGACGACGACACGAACACGTTGAGTTCCGAAGCGGCGAACAGGCGCACGACTTCGCCGTCTTCGGCGATGCCGTCACCGAAACCCTGGTAGGCGATGTCGAGGAAGGGCACGAGCTCGCGCGCCTTCACGACTTCGATCACCTGCTTCCACTGGTCGATCGTGAGGTCGACGCCGGTCGGGTTGTGGCAGCACGCGTGCAGCACGACGACCGTGCCCGCGGCGTAGCCGTTGAGCGCGCTCAGCATGCCTTCGAAGTTCACGCCGTTGGTCTGCGCGTCGTAGTACGGGTAGGCGATGACTTCGAAGCCGGCGCTTTCGAACAGCGCACGGTGGTTTTCCCAGCTCGGGTCGCTGATCGCGACCTTGGCGTTCGGGTTCACGCGCTTCAGGAAGTCGGCGCCGATCTTCAGCGCGCCCGTGCCGCCCAGCGCCTGCGCCGTGACGACGCGGCCCGCGGCCAGCAGCGGCGAGTCGTCGCCGAGCAGCAGCTTCTGCACGGCCGCGTCATAGGCGGCGATACCTTCGATCGGCAGATAGCCGCGCGGCAGGCCGGCTTCCACGCGGGCCTTTTCCGCATCGCGCACCGCGCGCAGCAGCGGAATCTTGCCGTCCTCGTTGGTGTACACGCCCACACCGAGGTTCACCTTGGTCGCGCGCGCGTCGGCGTTATAGGCTTCGTTCAGACCCAGGATCGGGTCGCGGGGGGCGAGTTCGACAGCGGAAAAGAGGGACATGATGGTTCGGCAAAAGTGAAGGGAGAAGCTCGGTGGACCACACGCTGCTCATATCCGCCGGTATTTCGGCAAATTCGGGATTTCTTTGGCGCGCTCCTCGCGAACGACGAGCGCCGGCAGCCGGCCACGCAGCTCGCTATTGTAACGAATCCGCAGGCCGTATTTCCGCCGACTGCGACGCCAGCGGGGCCATTTGATGCTCACCTGGTGTCGCAGCGGCCGCGCCTGCGATTGAATTTCCGCCGCAGCGGGCGGCGCGGCCCTTGCAGCGGCGGCTGCGACGCCCCATCTGTTCTTCCTGTCAGATCTTCGCTTGCCCCTTGCCGACGACGATAACGGTTCCGGAACGCACGCCGCGTCCCTGCCGCGCCGCCCGGACAACCCCGCAAGCGCCCCCAAGGCTCGCCCCCCGGCAAGATCGGGCGAGACGCTAGAATAGTTGTTTGCTCCGCGCACAGGATGTCACCCATGTCCGACCATTCCGTGGCCGACGCGCCCGCGCTCGACGAGTCGAAATTCGTCCAGTACGAAGGCTCGCCGTTCCAGCTGTATCAGCCCTATCTGCCGGCCGGCGACCAGCCGACGGCCATCGAAACGCTCTGTGAAGGCGTGGGCGACGGCCTCTCGTTCCAGACGCTGCTCGGCGTGACGGGCTCGGGCAAGACCTACACGATGGCGAACACCATCGCGCGCCTCGGCCGTCCGGCCATCGTGTTCGCGCCGAACAAGACGCTCGCCGCGCAGCTCTATGCCGAGTTCCGCGAGTTCTTTCCGCGCAACGCCGTCGAGTACTTCGTCTCGTACTACGACTACTACCAGCCGGAAGCGTACGTGCCGCAGCGCGATCTCTTCATCGAGAAGGATTCGTCGATCAACGAGCACATCGAGCAGATGCGGTTGTCGGCGACCAAGAGCCTGATGGAGCGCCGCGACGTGGTGATCGTCGCGACCGTGTCGGCGATCTACGGTATCGGCAATCCGTCCGAGTATCACCAGATGATTCTCACGCTGCGCCAGGGCGACAAGCTTGGCCAGCGCGACGTCATCGCGCGCCTGATCGCCATGCAGTACAGCCGCAACGAGCAGGATTTCCAGCGCGGCACTTTCCGCGTGCGCGGCGACACCATCGACATCTTCCCGGCCGAGCACGCCGAAATGGCCGTGCGCGTCGAGCTTTTCGACGACGAAGTGGAAACGCTGCAACTGTTCGATCCGCTCACCGGCCGCGTGCGCCAGAAGATTCCGCGCTTCACGGTCTATCCGTCGTCGCACTATGTGACGCCGCGCGAGACCGTGCTGCGCGCCGTCGAGACCATCAAGACCGAGTTGCGCGACCGGCTGGAGTTCTTCCACACCGAAGGCAAGCTCGTGGAGGCGCAGCGCCTCGAACAGCGCACGCGCTTCGACCTCGAAATGCTCCAGGAACTGGGCTTCTGCAAGGGCATCGAGAACTATTCGCGACACTTTTCGGGCGCGATGCCCGGCGAGCCGCCGCCGACGCTGGTCGACTATCTGCCGCCCGACGCGATGATGTTCCTCGACGAGTCGCACGTGCTGATCGGCCAGCTCAACGGCATGTACAACGGCGACCGCGCGCGCAAGGAAAATCTCGTCGATTACGGTTTCCGTCTGCCGTCGGCGCTCGATAACCGGCCGCTCAAGTTCAACGAGTTCGAGCGCAAGATGCGCCAGGTGATCTTCGTGTCGGCGACGCCCGCCGATTACGAAAAGCGCGTCACGGGTCAGATCGCCGAGCAGGTGGTGCGGCCGACGGGCCTCGTCGATCCGGTGATCGAGGTGCGCCCGGCGTCCACCCAGGTCGACGACGTGCTCGGCGAGATCAACGAGCGCGTGGCGGCGGGCGAGCGCGTGCTGGTCACTACGCTGACCAAGCGCATGGCCGAGCAGCTCACGGAGTTCCTCGCCGATCACGGCGTGAAGGTGCGCTATCTGCATAGCGATATCGACACGGTCGAGCGCGTGGAGATCATCCGCGATCTGCGTCTGGGGACGTTCGACGTGCTGGTCGGCATCAACCTGCTGCGCGAGGGCCTCGATATTCCCGAGGTCTCGCTGGTGGCGATTCTCGACTCGGACAAGGAAGGCTTCCTGCGCGCCGAGCGCTCGCTGATCCAGACGATCGGGCGCGCGGCGCGTAACGTGAACGGCAAGGCGATTCTCTACGGCGACCGCATCACCGACTCGATGCGCAAGGCGATCGACGAAACCGAACGCCGCCGCGCGAAGCAGATGGCCTTCAACGAAGAGCACGGCATCGTGCCGCGCGGCGTGGTCAAGCGCATCAAGGACATCATCGACGGCGTCTACAACGTGGACGAAGCGCGCGCCGAGCTGCGCGAGGAGCAGGAACGCGCGAAGTTCGAGGATATGTCCGAGAAGCAGCTCGCCAAGGAAATCAAGAAGCTCGAAAAGCAGATGATGGACTACGCGAAGAACCTCGAATTCGAGAAGGCGGCGCAGACGCGCGATCAACTGGCCGTGCTACGCCAGCGCGTGTTCGGGGCGAATGTGGGCGACCATCCGGCCTGATCGTGGCGCCCGGCGACGGGCTCGCGGGAAAAACGGCGAAGGCGCGCGGGGTAGTGGACCGCGCGCCTTCTTTTTGGCTTGCGCCGGTTTCGGTGTTTTCCTCGCGCAATCCTGCGATTGGCTTTCGGTCTGAGCGGCCGTGAAATTAGATACAGATCCGTCCGTAAGGTGCCGTTAAGCTAAAGTGTGCAACGGTGCTAAAACCCTGTTGCGATGGGGTTTTCTGGGTTTCACAAATTGTTCCGCCCTGGCTTCGGTGTTAAACTCCGCCATTATTGAGAATTGTTCGCATTAACATTTTCAGGTTGATGCGCGTTGTCGGTTCGGTGGTACCACTCATAAAAAAATCAGGAGTTTCGATGCGGATCCAATCTATCGTGCGCGGCACCGTCGTCATGGCGGCCGCAGCGGCGGCGTTCTCGGCCCAGGCGGCCGAATACCCGATCGGCAAGCAGGCCATCCAGGGCGGCATGGAAATCGGCGCGGTCTATCTGCAGCCGATCACCATGGAGCCGGAAGGCATGATGCGCAAGGCGTCGGACTCGGACATCCACCTCGAGTCGGACATCCACGCGGTCAAGAACAACCCGACCGGTTTTGCCGAAGGCGACTGGATGCCGTATCTGCAGGTCCACTACGAACTCTCGAAGCCGGGTTCGAGCTACGTGCAAAAGGGCGATCTGATGCCGATGGTCGCCAACGACGGCCCGCATTACGGCGACAACGTCAAGCTCGCCGGTCCCGGCAAGTACCACCTGAAGCTGATCGTCGAAGCGCCGATGCAGACGGGCCACATGGCGTTCGGCCGTCACGTCGACAAGGAAACCGGCGTGGGCCCGTGGTTCAAGCCCATCACGATCGAATACGATTTCCCGTTCGCGGGCATCGGCAAGAAGGGCGGTTACTAAACCCGCATACGGCCCGCGCGCGTCAGACGCTGCGCGGGCCGCGTCGCGAAGCATTCAGCAGGACCCCGAGTCGCGCGCAGCCGTTGCGCACAGGACACGAAGGAGCAGGTAAGACTAATGACCGGAATTCGCAAGTTTGCGGCGCTCGCGCTCAGCGCGTCTTTTGCAGCGTCGCTGGCGGGCGTGGCCACGGTGGCGCACGCCGAGGATCTGCCGACGTTCAAGCTCGAAATGACCGACGGCAAGCTGAACCCCGCGCGCATCGAAGTGCCGGCGGGCAAGCGCATCAAGATCGAGGTGCGTAACACGGGCAAGGGCGCGGCGGAGTTCGAGAGCGTCCAGTTGCGCAAGGAAAAAGTGCTGGCGCCGGGCGCGGATTCGTTCGTCGTGATCGCGCCGCTCGATCCGGGCGAGTACAAGTTTTTCGACGATTTCCATCAGCAGGCACAGGGTGTGATCGTCGCGAAGTGATGCGATTCGATCGGCCAGAAGCCGTCATCGTCATGAAGTGAAGAACGCGGCCGGCGCGTGTGCCGGCGGCAGGAGCCAAGGAATGGGTCAGGTATTGTTCATCGTCTGGCGCGAGAGCGTGGAAGCGCTGCTCGTGGTCGGCATTCTGTATGCGTGGCTGAAGAACGGCGACGCCGACGCGCGCCGCGGTCTCCCGTATCTCTGGGCCGGCGTGGGTCTGGGCATTCTCGCGGCGATCGCGCTGGGCGCGGCGCTCGTGGGCTTCACCGAAGTGCTCTCGGGCGACGCCCAGGACTACTTCCAGACCGGCATGGTGCTGGTCGCCTGCGTGCTGATCGTGCAGATGGTGCTGTGGATGAAGCAGCACGGCCGCACGCTCAAACGCGAGATGGAAGAGTCGCTGGAGAAGAGCACGCGCGATGCGAACTGGTGGGGCATCACGGTGCTGGTCGCGCTGGCCATCGCGCGCGAAGGCAGCGAGACGGTGATTTTCCTCTACGGTCTCGGCTTCGGTCAGTCGGGCCACGTCGACGCGAGCCAGTACGTCGCCGTGCTGCTCGGTCTCGGCCTTGCGTTCCTCACGTTCTATATTCTGCAGCTGGGCGGCAAGTACTTCTCGTGGCGCTATTTCTTCCGCGTCACCGAGATCATGCTGCTGTTCCTCGGCGCGGGCCTGTTCCAGACGGGCGTCGACAAGCTGATCGACAAGGAAATCCTGCCGACCATCGTCGACCAGGTGTGGAATTCGTCGGCGATCCTCGACGATTCGAGCACCTTCGGTTCGCTCGTCGCGACGCTCACGGGTTATCGTGCGCATCCGGCGCTGATGAACCTGATCGCTTACGCGGTGTACTGGCTGGTGGTATGGTTCCTCGCGCGCCGTGCGAGTGGACGTCACGCCGCCATGACCAAAAGGACAGCAGCATGAGGGAAGCAGTATGAGTTGTGCATCGGCCCCGCCGCTGCAAAAGCGGGGCAAGCTGGCCCAGGCGGGCCAATGGATGCAACGGCACGGTGCGGCTATCCGCGCCGTGCAGTGGGTCGTCGTCGCGGTCTATGCGTTCCTGATTCTCGTGCCCGCGGTCATGCCGCTGCCCGACGACACGGCGCACCTGTGGAACAACCTCACGCTCGCGGCGCAGTTCGTGTTCTGGGGCATCTGGTGGCCGTTCGTGCTGCTCTCGATGGTGATGCTCGGACGCGTCTGGTGCGGCGTGCTCTGTCCCGAAGGCGCGCTCACCGAGTTCGCCAGCAAGTTCGGGCGCGGCTGGGCGATCCCGCGCTGGATGCGCTGGGGCGGCTGGCCGTTCGTGGCCTTCGGCCTGACCACCATCTACGGTCAGATGGTGAGCGTCTACCAGTACCCGAAGGCGGTGTTGCTGGTGCTGGGCGGATCGACGCTCGGCGCGATGATCATCGGATTCTTATACGGACGCGAGAAGCGCGTCTGGTGTAAATACCTCTGCCCCGTGAACGGGGTTTTTGCGCTTCTGGCGCGCCTCGCGCCGTTCCGCTTCAAGGTCGACGAAGACGCGTGGCGCAACTCGTACACGCACGGCGAACACGGCGGACATCGCGTGATTCCGGTGAACTGCGCGCCGCTCGTGCCCCTGCGCAACATGAAGGGCGCCGCGCAGTGCCACATGTGCGGACGCTGCAGCGGCCACCGCGACGCCATCGCGCTGACGTGGCGCTCGCCCGCGGAAGAAGTGGTCGAACTCGGCGACAGCCAGGCCAGCGGCTGGGACACGGCGCTGATTCTGTACGGCCTGCTCGGCATCGCGATCGGCGCGTTCCACTGGACCGGCTCGCCGTGGTTCATCGACATCAAGCAGTGGCTCGCGGGCTGGCTGATCGACCGCGACATCACCTGGCCGCTCGACACCAACGCGCCGTGGTTCCTGCTCACGCACTATCCGGCGCAGAACGACGTGTTCTCGTGGCTCGACGGCACCATGATCGTCGGCTACATCATGACGACGGGGTTGATCTACGGCACGGTGCTGTTCGCGCTTCTCGCGGCGTCGAGCGCGGTGCTCGGCCGCTTCGAGATGCGTCGCCTGCATCACCTCGCGCAGTCGCTGATTCCGCTCGCGGGCGCGGGCGTGTTCCTCGGCCTGTCGGCCACGACGCTCTCGCTGCTGCGCGCCGAGCACGTGCCGCTCGACTGGGCGACCGAGGTGCGCATCGGCATTCTCGTCGTCACGAATCTGTGGAGCGCGTGGCTCGCGTGGCGCGTGACGGGCCGTTACAGCGCGCGTTTCTGGCAGCGCGGACTCGCTTTCGTGGGCTTCGCGCTCGCGCTGGCGGTGGTCGACAGCGCGTGGTGGCTGATGTTCTGGGGCTGGACGCGTTGATCGCGGCGCGCGTTCACTAAGCGCTTCATCGCGCGCGGCCGCTATATGCGGGATCAGCGTGTCGCCGCGCGCCGTCGGATGTTAATCTCGAAAACCGGGTTGGCCTTTGCCACCCGGTTTTTGACTTTTCGGAGAGACGTATGCGAACGCGAGCAGTTCTGACCGAAGAAGATGTGACGAAGGTGGCCGACGCGGCTGCCGCGCACGCCCGTGCGAACGAGTGGAACGTGACGATCGCGGTCGTCGACGATGGCGGGCATTTGCTGTTCTTGCGCCGCCTCGACGGCGCGCCGCCGATCAGCGCCGAGATGGCGCCCGGCAAGGCGCGCACGGCGGCGCTCGGACGCCGCGAAAGCCGGCTCTACGAAGAGGCGATCCGCCAGGGCCGCACGGCGTTCCTGAGCGCACCGCTCACGGCGATGCTGGAGGGCGGGGTGCCGATCGTCGTGAATGGCGACGTGATCGGCGCGGTGGGCGTGTCGGGCGTGAAGTCCGATCAGGACGCGGAGATCGCGCGCGCCGGCATTGCGGCGCTCGGGATCGAGTGAGATCACGCGGTCTTGCCCGGCGTCGCTTAGGGCTGCCGATGGATTTTTCTGGCAGTCGTCTCGACGATTGACCTGAGTAACCGAGCAAACCGCCAGGGTTTACGCGCGGCGAAGCGGAGCTGTGGTTATAATCGCGGCTCACGCATCGCCGCTGTATCGAGCAGCACAGTCGAACAAGCAGGCGAGCGCTGGCTGCCATCCCCAGGCGGCATAAAAAAATACCCCATAGAAATGACAAACGCCGCGGACCATGCCGCGGCGCTCGCCTCGGGCGGGCACGCTTTGCGCGCCGCTCCGTCATCACAGGTGAGAACAAAAAAATGGCTTGGCTTGCTGTGACGGCTGGCTTGAAGGATGTCTGCACGAAGGGGTCTAGATCTCGCGTGCAAGCCGTCGTTGCTGGCTACTGCCCAACGCCTCTCGATGGAGGCGGTCCCCACAATACTCGGTACTACAACAAATCTGCCTGCCTCACTTGGTGAGAATCAGCTTGCCCAGACGCGTGGCGCGCAGCTGATACGTCTCGCCGTTGTGCAGGATGCTCACGTGGCTTCGGCCTTGCAGCAGGGCCGTGCTGTCGAGCGTTCGCTCGCTGCTGGCCGGTGCTGCCGTGCTGGCGGTGTCGGCACTCTTGCGGGCGACAGCGGCGGCGGTGACGGGTTTCGCGGGTCGCGAGCCGGTCAGCGCGGAACCGTTGCGGCGCAGGCTGAGTGTCGATGAGCGGTTGAATTCAGTCATGAACGTGACGTCTTGTGTGTGTCTCGATTCGATGGATGAATTCTAAATGATAATCGTTCCTATTTTCAACTGCGATAAATTCATCGAATTCGTGCGCCGATAGCTTTATGCATGGCGCGTGAAATAAGCCTTGAAAAACAACGTCGACGCGCGCCCGGCAACGCCCGCGCGCGCGTCGTGCATCCGCAAAATTCTCAATGCAGCGGCGCTTCCTGCTCGCCGGGCATCCCCTGCACGTACTGGCGGATCAACCGCACGGTGTCGATATCCGACTCGCGATACGCCGACTTCACGATCTCCGAGGTCTGGCGATCGTCCTCGTTCTCGGCGGCCGGCAGGGTGGTGCGGTACTCGAAGCGCAGGAACAGCTGTGCTTCCTCCGGTTCCTCGATCGTCATCGTGAGCGAGCCGCCGACGTGCTCGGCGGTCGGCAGGATGTCGTAGCGCACGCTCTCGTTGAGCGTGAACGTCACGCGGTCGCGCACGGTGGCCTGGCCGTAATGCAGCTCGCGCTCCATCGTGTTGGCTTCGTGCGCGAGGATCGTGCAGCCGTCGAGGCCGAGCACGAACAGCTGCGGCTGCTCGGCGCGCAGCACGAGGCCTTCCCAGAGCTGGTCGCGCGTCATCGGCAGGACGAGCGGGTTCTGCGGGTCGTTGATCTGGATAAGGTGTTCGAAATTCAAGGCAACGTCCTGTGTGTCTATGTCCGTGCGCCGGGCGCGCCGCCGTCAGGCGACGACGAGACCCGAGCGGATCGTGATCGTATTCGTGAGCACTTTGTGCACCGGGCACGCGTTCGCGATCTGCAGGAGCCGCTCGCGCTGCTCCTCCGTGAGATTGCCTTCAAGCGCGATCTGGCGGTCGATCGTGGTGCCCGCGCTGCCGGTTTCCATCGACAGCTTCACGCGCACGCCTTCGAGCGGCCATTCCTTGCGCTGCGCGTACATCTTCAGCGTGATCGACGTGCAGGCGCCCAGGCTCGACAGCAGCAGCGAAAAGGGCGAGGGCCCACGGTCGCTGCCGCCGAGCGAGGTCGGTTCGTCGGCGATCCAGGTGTGGGTGCCGTCGTCGAACTGGACTTGATAGTTGGTCGAGCCGATGTGTGCGGTGACTACGGAATCGGTCATGCGCTTCTCGCTAACGGAACGGTTGAACGGAGAACGGCCGCGGCGCCCGCGATGCGGCGGGCGAGGCGCGGCCAGTGAAACCTTATTGTGACAAAAAGCGCGTGAGCCTGCGGGTTAGCGTCGGTGGCGGGGGGCTTGCGCCCCCGTTCCCGGCCACCGGGCCTCACCGGGCCTCAGTGCGAAATGCGTCCCATGCGGCCGGCCTGGTAGTCGAGCACGGCCTGGCGGATCTCGTCTTCGGTGTTCATCACGAACGGGCCGTAGCGCACCACCGGCTCGTTGAGCGGCAGTCCGCCGATCAGCAGCACTTCGACCGGCTCGGTCGCATCGGCGGGCGCGGCGATCGTCACCGTCTCGCCGTCGCCGGCGAAGGCCACCATGTGCTGCGCGTCGATCGGCTCGGCATGGTCGCCGTACAGCGCCTTGCCCGCGAGACCGTAGGCGAACACGTTCCAGGCATGCGGCACCGGCTGCTCGACGCGCGCGCCGGGCGCGAGCGTGAAGTGCAGATAGAGGATCGGCGTGCGCGTCTCGATCGCCGCCTGCGCGCCGAGCGATTCGCCCGCGATCACCTTGACCGTGGCCTTGCCGTCCGCCGAGCGCCCTTGCGGAATGCTCGCGTGCGGCATTTCCTGATAGCGCGGCGCGATCATCTTGTCGCGCGCGGGCAGGTTCACCCACAGCTGCAGGCCATGCATGCGGCCGCCCGTGCGCGTGAACTCGGGATCGGGCATCTCGCTGTGGATCACGCCCGCACCGGCCGTCATCCACTGGACGTCGCCCGGATTCAGCGTGCCCGACTGCCCCGACGAATCCTTGTGGCCGAAGCGGCCCGCGAGCATGTACGTGACCGTCTCGAAGCCGCGGTGCGGATGGTCGGGCGCGCCCTTGGCGGCGCCGGGCGCGTAGTCGGTGGGGCCCATTTCGTCGAGCAGCAGAAACGGGTCGAAATCCATCAACTGACGGGTGGGGAACGGGCGGTGGACGATGAATCCCCCGCCCTCGGTGGTGCGAACCGCGGGAAAGACGCGTTCGATCGAGCGGATGGCCGGCATGGATATCACCTCGGAAAAATGGGAATTGCGCGATATGCGAAACAAACCGCTATTATAGGTAGCCGATTTGGCCTGTTTGACCGCCTGATCGCAATGGATTGTCCCATCGCTGGAACGACGACATGAAAATCGATTCGCACAACCTGAACGACCTGATGTACTTCTCGCAGGTGGTGGAGCACGGCGGATTCTCGGCGGCCGAACGGGTGCTCGGCATATCGAAGTCGCGCCTGTCGCGGCGCGTGAGCGAGCTGGAGTCGTCGCTCGGCGTGCGTCTGTTGCAGCGCTCCACGCGCAAGCTCGCGCTGACGGAGGCGGGCGAACTGTTCTATCAGCACTGTCGCGCCATGCTCGCCGAAGCGCAGGCCGCCGTGAACGTGGTGCAGTCGCTGCGTTCCTCGCCGCGCGGCACGGTGCGCGTAAGCGTGCCGGTCACGCTCTCGCAGACCATCTTTTCGCAGATCATTCCCGAGTTCATGCATCGCTACCCGGAAGTGCGGGTGGTGATGCGCGTGACGAATCGCGTGATCGATCTGTTCGAGGATTCCGTCGATATCGCCTTGCGCGTGCGCTCGGAACCGCCGCAGAACGCCAACATCGTGGTGCGTCCGCTGTGGCGCACGGAGCAGATGCTGGTGGGCGCGCCGAGCCTGCTCGCGCAGAACGCGCCGCCGCTCACGCCCGACGATCTGTCCCGCTTCGAGACGCTCGACACGCCCACGAGCGACGGGCGACACGTGTTTCATCTGATCGCGCCGGACGGCACGCGCCACGCGCACGAACACGAGCCGCGTCTCATCAGCGCCGACCTCACGACGATCCGCGAAGCCGCCTTGCAGGGCCTCGGCATCGCTGCGATGCCGGAGATGATGTATGGCGCCGCGCTGCGTTCGGGCAAGCTCTCGCCGGTGATGCCGGGCTGGACGCTGCCGGTGCCGCAGCTTTACGCGGTGTTTCTCTCGCGCCAGGGCATGGTGCCCGCGGTGCGCGCGTTCGTCGATTACCTCGTCGAAGTGCTCGACGCCGACAAGAGTCTTCAGCAGGAATGTCCGCTTCGCAGCGAGATCGCCGCGCTCGCCGCGCAGAATCAGGCGGGGCAGGGCAATCCGGGACCGAGCAGTTCGCTCTCGACCGGCGGCCTGCCGCGCACGAAGTCGCCGAGCAATATCGAAACGGCTTGAGGCGCGCGACGCTTCAAGGCGATCGAAGCTTTGCGAACTTCCGCGCGTCTGTCACGTCTTTGCCTTTTGGCATTTAAGCGCGGCCGGCAATCGTTACTTTCAATGGGCGAAGTCTTGAAGGCGTGCAGCGAGAGGCCTATATTGAAGCCGTCTCGCCAAGCACCGGTCTTGAGCGGGATTCGATGGCCGCTATCATAGTGAGCCTTCAGGGCTGAACGCGCAGTCCGTGTCGACCACGGCAGTCGCATGTGCCGATGTGAACCGATCGAATGTCGGGGAGTGTCGCCACCGCCCGAATGCGCCGCGTGCGCACGAAAAAAGGCCTTCATCTGACGATGAAGGCCTTTTACTTTTGGGCCCTGAAAACACGGCCTGAAAACAAAAACGCGCGGCAAATCGCGCCGCGCGTTTTTGTGTTTCGTTTCGTCTTGCGACGATGCGAAGATCAGTGCATCAGTGATGCGCCGGATCGGTCACGAAACCGAGCTTCGTCAGACCGCCGCTCTGCGCGGCCGACATCACCTGCGCAACCTTTTCGTACTGCACCTTGCGGTCGGCGTTCAGATGCAGTTCGGGCTGCGGTTGCTGCTGCGCGGCTGCCGCGATCTTCGCCGTGAGCTGGTCGTCGTTCACGGCATCGCCGTCCCACAGCACCGTGCCGTCCGCTTCGATCGATACGTTGATCTGCGCGGGCTTCGTGTCTTCCTTCACGCTGCTGGCGTGCGGGAGGTCGATCTTCACGGCGTGACGGATCACGGGGATCGTCACCATGAAAACGATCAGGAGCACCAGCATGACGTCGACGAGCGGCGTCATGTTGATCTCGTTCATCAGGCCATCGTCGTCGTCGCTGGCAAAGGGGCTCATCGCCATGTTTGCTGCCTCCGCGAATTAGTGGCTGCGTGCGGCGACGCGCAGGTTGCCGTTCTTCGCCGTGGTCGACGACAGGCGCGCGCCCGTCACGAAGAAAGCGTGCAGGCCGTGCGCGAAGCGGTTGAGCTTCGCAACGATCGACTTGTTGGCGCGCGTGAGCGCGTTGTAGCCGAGCACCGCCGGAATCGCCACGAACAGGCCGAACGCCGTCATGATCAGCGCTTCGCCGACCGGACCCGCGACCGCGTCGATCGAGGTCTGGCCCGTCGCGCCGATCGTCAGCAGGGCGTGATAGATGCCCCACACCGTGCCGAACAGACCGACGAACGGCGCCGTGCTGCCGATCGAGGCGAGGATCGCGAGGCCGCTTTGCATCTTCGAGACCGACTCGTCCATCGTGTCCTTCAGGCAGCGCGTGACCCAGTCCGACACGTCCATGCGGTCATGCAGATGCGGTTGCGTCTGGTGATGATGATCGGCGGCTTCCTGGCCCGACAGCGCGAGCGCGAGGAACGGGTTGTCTTCAGGCGTACCGGTGCCGAGCTTCTTCACGCCGTCGGCGAGGTCGTCCGAGTGCCAGAACTGCTGTTCGGCGTTCTTCGTGAGGCGCTTGAGGCGCGCGACGTTCCAGCCCTTGATGACGATCACGCACCACGACAGCACCGACATGATCAACAGCGCGAGCGCGATGCCGCGTGTGACGAAATCCCCTTGCGCCCAAACGTGGGCGATACCGTAGCTCTGCATGCTTTTTTCCTTGATTCGATGCGTTAAACGTTGTGATTCTCATTCAGACGGATGGCGCGGCCGTTACACCGGGCGCCGTCAATCGTCGAGGGTGAAACCGAAAGGCTGCGTGTAGGCGGCGCGTACGGGCTGGCCGTCCTCCAGGTACGGCTTGCACGAACTGTCGCGCATGGCGCCCATCGCGGCGTCGTCGAGACGGCTGTAGCCGCTGCTCTTCTTCAGCTCAATATTCTCGATCTTTCCGGTCAAGCCCACCACGAAGTGGACATAGGCCGTGCCGGTTTCGCCACGGCGGCGCGAGAGCGTCGGGTAGTCGGGCTTGACGATGTTGCACTCCAGGTGCGACACGTTCTTCGGCGCCGTCAGCGCCATGGTCGGCTTGCCGACCGCGGGCGCGGCCTGAGCGGCGGGAGCCGGCGGCGCAGGCGCGGGCGGAGCCGGCTGCGACGGAGCAGGCGTTTCCACCACGTGCTGCGAGGGCGAGTCGGCCACCGGCAGCGGCGGGGTGGGCGTGGGCTTCGGCTTGGGCTGAACCTTGGGCTTTTCGCGCTTGACTGGCACCGGTTTGGGCGGCGGCGGCGTAGGCGTGGATTGGATCGCGGCGGGTGCGGCGACCGGGTCGGGCTTGATCAGCTCGGCGGTAATCGTTTGCGACTCGAGCGCGACCGGCGTGACGGCGTCGCGTTTCATGAGCACGACGGCGATGAGCGCGGCGTGAAGCGCGATGACGATCGCGCTCGCGGTCACGACTCGGCGGTTCGTGCGGACGGCGGGAAACGAAAACGCGCTGGCGGTGGTTTGGGTAGCCTGCATATTAGCGTTGCCGCCCGGATGACGACGGCGCGCAGGCTGGGCAACGCGTCGCTACAGGCAGCTTTATGGGCGAAAAATCAACAGCGAGATGCACACGGTGGTCACGAATCCGATCAGCAATTCCATAGCGGGCATCCTCCGGGAAAAAGGAAACAGGCGCTAGCTGGCTGGTCAAGAAACTGGCTTGCTGTCGGCGGTAAGCGCTCGATGATCGAGCGATGAAGCAAGGCGCGCGCGAGCTGCGGGCGCGCGCCCGTCAAGCTGTTCAGGCTGCCTTGCGCTCGTAGAACGTCATCGGCACCACGTGCGGAACGACGGCCACCTGCGGGCGGGTCACGCCGCAGCGGCTTGCACAGACGCCACTTTGCGCCATCACGTCGCGAACGGATTCTTCGCACTTGCCGCAGCAGGTCGCGACGCCGAGCTCGAATTGCAGCTCGTCGAAAGAGTCCATGCCGTCGGCAATCGAGGCACGAATCGTCCGGTCGGAGACGGACTTGCACACGCAGACAATCATGATGGAGCGCAATAGAAAGAGTTAATGCGAATTATTATCATTATGTTTGGACGGTTTGGCAAGCATGCGCAGGGAATTTTTGTAACGAAACTCAGGGCTTAGCAGGGAAATTGCTGCTCGGGATCAAGGGTGCGATCTGCGCGATGTCCGGCGAATCGGGGTGCGATGTGGGGCAATCCGCAGACGGATGGCGGGAAAGCCGTGCCTGGTGGGCGTCGCGGCGTGAGGAGGGAAGTTGGCGCGATGAGGGCGCCATCAGCGCGAGCGAAATTCGTCCGACCGGAAAAGGGGCGCGATCTTCGCGAAAATTTTTTGGACGAACGCGACGCTGGCACCGAAACGCCGACATCGACCCTGACAATGACAGGGAGATTGAGCTTCGCCGCGCGATGTCGATCGAGTCGGCCGGAGCGGCTCAGGCCGCGTCGGGTTCCAGTTCGCGCGTGCGGCGCGACGGAATGCTCACGCATTCCACCTGTGACTCGATGCCGAGCAGCGCGGCCGCGAGCTTGCGCAGATGCATGCCGTCGTTCGTCGAGCAAAACCGTGCGGCGGGACTCGCGCAATCGGTCGGGTGCGCGTCGGCGCGCAGACCGTGCTGATCGAGCACGCGTTCGAGCTGGCGCGCGATGGCGACGCTCGTATCGACGAGCGTCATGCGTTCGCCGACGATCGAGCGAATTGCCGCGTCGAGAAAGGGGTAGTGCGTGCAGCCGAGCACGAGGGTGTCCGCGCCCGCGTCGAGCATGGGCTCGACGTAACCGCGCAGCAATTGCAGCAGTTCGGGCGAGTCGACGTCGCAGCATTCGACCGCTTCCACCAGACCGTAGCCCGGCTGGCTCAGCACGCGTAGATCGGCGGCATGGCGTTCGACCAGCGCCTGGAAGCGCGCGCTGCGCAAGGTGACCGGCGTGGCCAGCACACCGGCAACGCGCGAACGCGACAGTTGCGCGGCAGGCTTGATGCCCGGCTCCACGCCGACGAGCGGAATCGGCAGGCGCGCGCGCACGAATTCGATGGACTGCGCCGTGGCCGTGTTGCAGGCCACCACGAGCGCCTTGGCTCCCTGCGCCACCAGCCATTCGCCGATCGCGAGCGTGCGGTCGGCGATGAAGTCGTCGTCGCGCTGGCCGTAGGGCGCATAGCGCGAGTCGGCCACATAGACGAGCCGTTCGGCAGGCAGCAGCGCGCGCACGGCGCGCAGCACCGAGAGGCCGCCCAGACCGGAATCGAAGATGCCGATGGGCGCGGCGCGAGTGGAAGCCGGAAGGTTCAAGTGCGTCGGGAAACCGGAAAAGAAACAGGGTTCGCGGACGGCGTGACTATATAGAGCAGCCACGCCGCGCTCGGGGGCCGCACCCGCAATCGATGCGGATGCGCCGCGTGAGCCCGGACGATCAGGATTCTACCGAACCCATCATCGTTTGCTGATAGTTCTGCAGGCCGACCTTGTCGATCAGGTCGATTTGCGTTTCGAGCCAGTCGATGTGCTCTTCGGTGTCGTCGAGAATCTTCGTGAAGATTTCACGCGAAATGAAATCGCGAACCGATTCGCAATAAACAATCGCTTCCTTACACGTCGATTGCGAAATCTGTTCGAGTTTCAGATCGCATTCGAGGATTTCCTTGGTCTCTTCGCCGATCAGCAGCTTATGCAGATCCTGGAGATTAGGCAGGCCGTCGAGCATGAAAATGCGTTCGATAAGCCAGTCGGCGTGCTTCATTTCGCCGATCGATTCGTCGTATTCATGCTTGCCGAGTTTTTCGAGACCCCAGTGCTTGTACATGCGGGCATGCAGAAAATACTGGTTGATTGCGGTGAGCTCATTCTTGAGTTGCGCGTTCAAATACTCGATGACTTTTTTATCGCCTTGCATGATCTTTCCTTCCTTGTGGGGCGTGGGTTTTCAAACACTGGTTCGAACAATAAACGCTCAATACGCAAATGCCAAGGCCGAATCCCGGCTGAAATCAAACACTTGCCCGTGCTGAGAATTAATCTCGTTACGTTTTGCGTTTTCCAAAACAAAAACCGGGGCGTAAGCCCCGGTTTTCAGTTTTCGGTGTGAAACCGAATGATACACATCATGCGGTCGCGACGGGGATTTTCCCGATCTTCGCCTGCCATTCCGCCGGGCCGGTCTTATGAACCGAGGTACCCGACGAATCGACAGCGACCGTCACCGGCATATCGAACACGTCGAATTCATAAATGGCTTCCATGCCGAGGTCTTCGAACGCGACGACCTTCGAGCCGCGGATCGCCTTCGACACGAGGTAGGCGGCGCCGCCCACGGCCATCAGGTATGCGGCCTTGTGCTTCTGGATCGCCTCGATTGCGACCGGACCGCGCTCGGCCTTGCCCACCATCGAGATGAGGCCCGTCTGCGAGAGCATCAGTTCGGTGAACTTGTCCATGCGCGTGGCCGTCGTGGGACCAGCCGGGCCGACGACTTCGTCGCGCACCGGATCGACCGGGCCGACGTAATAGATCACGCGGTTCTTGAAATCGACCGGCAGCTTTTCGCCCTTGGCGAGCATGTCGGCGATGCGCTTGTGCGCCGCGTCGCGGCCCGTGAGCATCTTGCCCGACAGCAGCAGCGTCTGGCCCGGCTTCCACGACGCGACTTCTTCCGGCGTGAGCGTGTTCAGGTCGACGCGCTTGCTGGTTTCCGTGTTCGGTTCCCAGTTGACCTTCGGCCAGGCGTCGAGCGAGGGCGCTTCCAGCTTGGCCGGACCCGAGCCGTCGAGCACGAAGTGCGCGTGGCGCGTGGCGGCGCAGTTCGGGATCATCGCGACCGGCTTCGAGGCCGCGTGCGTCGGCGCGGCGTGAATCTTCACGTCGAGCACGGTGGCGAGACCGCCGAGACCCTGTGCGCCGATGCCGAGCGCGTTGACCTTCTCGTGCAGTTCGACGCGCAGTTCTTCGATCCAGTCCTTCGGACCGCGCTTGATGATGTCCTGAATGTCGATGGACTCCATCAGCGATTCCTTCGCCATCAGCATCGCCTTTTCAGCGGTGCCGCCGATGCCGATGCCGAGCATACCCGGCGGGCACCAGCCCGCGCCCATCGTCGGCACGGTCTTGAGCACCCAGTCGACGATCGAGTCGGACGGGTTGAGCATGACGAACTTCGACTTGTTTTCCGAGCCGCCGCCCTTGGCCGCGACCTGCACGTCGACCTTGTCGCCCGGCACGATCTCGTAGTGGATCACGGCCGGCGTGTTGTCCTTCGTGTTCTTGCGGCCGCCTTCGGGCGGCGACACGATCGATGCGCGCAGGACGTTGTCCGGGTTCAGGTAACCGCGGCGCACGCCTTCGTTGATCATGTCGGTGACGCCCATCGTCGCGCCATCCCAGCGCACGTCCATGCCGACCTTCACGAAGATCGTGACGATGCCGGTGTCCTGGCAGATCGGACGGCGGCCTTCGGCGCACATGCGGCTGTTGGTGAGGATCTGCGCGATCGCGTCCTTCGCTGCCGGGCTCTCTTCGAGCTCGTAGGCGCGGCCGAGCGCTTCGATGTAATCCTGCGGATGGTAGTAGCTGATGTACTGGAGCGAATCCGCGATGCTCTGGATCAGGTCTTCCTGCTTGATGACGGTCATGGCTAGCTTCTGTGGGGACAGGGGTGTTTCGAATTGTGGCCTGGCGCGCCGGTATTACTCCGGCGTCGCCGTGTCGCGCACGACACGCTCCGGCACCGGATGGCGCGCGGCGAGGTCGTGGTAATGCTCGGGATGCGTGTGCGTCGTGATGCGATCGATCCACGCCATCACGAGCGCCGAGAGCAGGAAGGCGACGTGGATCGCCACCTGCCAGATCACGGTGCGCTCGGAAACGGCGTCGGGATTGATGAAGGTTTTCAGCAGATGAATCGACGAAATGCTGATGAGCGCCATCGCGAGCTTCACCTTGAGCACGCCGGCGTTCACATGATCGAGCCATTCGGGTTCGTCGGGGTGGCCTTCGAGGCCCATGCGCGAGACGAAGGTCTCGTAGCCGCCGACGATCACCATGATGAGCAGATTCGAGATCATCACCACGTCGATCAGGCCCAGCACGGCCAGCATGATGCTGGTTTCGTCGAGCGACATCGCGTGCGTGACGAGATGCCAGACTTCCTTGATGAACAGCACGCAATAGACCGTCTGCCCGACGATCAGGCCGAGGTACAGCGGCACCTGCAGCCAGCGGCTCATGAAGATGATGCTGGGCAGCAAACGCATGCGGCGGCGGGACTGCGGCTGGGGACGAGCGGCGGACATGTGCGTTGTGGGTCGCGATGATCGTGGGAACCGGATGAAGCGCCCGCAGCAGGCGCGGCGGGCGATTCTGACGATTCGGGCAGGGCCGCGACGGCGTGCGCCGCGCGCGCTGGCACGTTTCTCACGTTCGCGCGCTGCGCCGCAATGCCGCAGGGGCCGGGCGGGCGCTATTGTAACGCGTCGGCGGCGCGCGTCGCCGGGATACGGGCAGACAAACTTTCAGAACTCTTACGTCAGAACAGGGCCGAAGCGCGCTGAAGCCCGCCGGGCGCGGCCCGCACGAAACTTCACGACGCCACGGGCGGCAGCCGTTTTGTCTTGACGCTCGCGAGCGCGATGCCCGCGACCACGCAGGCGAGCGCGACGCCGTGCGCGGGCGTCGGCCGCTCGCCGAGGAAGACCATGCCGTAGACCGCGGCGGCCACCGGCAGCACGGCCGTGAACACGCCCGCGATGCTGCCCGGCACGTGACGGATGCCCATCATCCAGAGCACGAACGAGAACACGCTCGCCGAGAGGCCGTACCAGACCACGAGCCCCCAGACGCTGGCTGGCACGCTCGCGTAGTCGAACGAGAACGCGCCGGCCAGCCCGACTGGCAGCATCAGCAGAAAGCCGAACAGATGCGTGTACGCGCAGATTTCGAGCGGCGCGAGCGTTTGGGTGAGACGGCGCGAGAGGATCACGTAGAGCGATTCGCAGCACACCGCGCCGAGCACCATCAGATTGCCCGCGAGCGAGCCGGGATTCTGCGAGCCGGCGTCCGCGTGCGCGAGATTGACCACGGCGATACCCGCGATCGCGAGCGCGATGGACGCGAAGGCGCGTGCGTCGGGGCGCTCGCGCAGGAACAGCCACGCGAACAGCGCGACCACGGCCGGAATCGTGCTCGTGATGACGCCCGCGGCCACCGCGCTGGTGCGATGCACGCCGCCAAGCATCAGCAGCGTAAACCCGAATGTACCGAAGAGGGCCTGAAGGAACAGATTGATCCATTCGTCGCGCTTCACGCGGCGCATGCGGGAGAGGCGCAGCAGGGGCCAGAGCACCGCGAGGGCGATCACGAAGCGCAGCAGCGCGAACAGCGGAACCGGCAAAAATGCGACGATCGACTTGCCGATGCCGACGTTGCTGCCCACCAGCAGCATGGCGGCGACGAGAAAAAATGAATAACGGTTCAAGCTGGAATCCGGGCGCTGAGATCAGTTAGCATTCTAAATGCCCGCTTAATGCCTCGCCATGGTGTCGGCGAAGGCGCTCGAGCGCCGCGGGGCGTGCCGCCTTGGGGCAAACCCCTGCGCCGCACGCGAGCGCACGTAAGTAGCGGGTAAGTTGTCGCGCTTAACCTTTGAGCGCATGGGTTTTGCCGCGCAGGTTTTGCCGCATGAGTCTTGCGCGGACCCGTGCAGACCGCCAGGCGCCAGGCACATGTGCTTCGCGCCATCGAGCGGCAAAGTAAACAACGCGCCGTCGCGCGCCCGCGCAAATCCGGGCGGCAGCGCGGCGGCACACGGAGACGGCGCGCGCGGGCATCCACGATGCCGCGCGCGTCCACGAGTTTGACGTTTCATCTTCACCAAGGGGTTGTCGATGTCTGCGATTGAATCGGTTCTTCAGGAACATCGTGTGTTTGCGCCGTCCGCGCAAACGGTGGCGGACGCTACGGTGTCCGGCATGGAAGCCTACAAGGCGCTGTGCGCCGAGGCCGAACGCGATTACGAGGGTTTCTGGGCGCGCCTCGCGCGCGAAACGCTGACCTGGCAAAAGCCCTTCACGAAGGTGCTCGACGAGTCGAAGGCGCCGTTCTACACCTGGTTCGAGGACGGCGAGCTCAACGCCTCGTACAACAGCCTCGACCGTCACGTGGAAGCGGGCAACGGCGAGCGCGTCGCCATCGTCTTCGAAGCCGACGACGGCACCGTCACCAACATCACGTATCAAGATCTGCTCTCGCGCGTATCGCGCTTCGCGAACGCGCTCAAGAAGCGCGGCGTGAAGAAGGGCGACCGCGTGGTCATCTACATGCCGATGTCGGTCGAAGGCGTGGTGGCCATGCAGGCTTGCGCGCGCATCGGCGCGACGCACTCGGTGGTGTTCGGCGGCTTCTCGTCGAAGTCGCTCAACGAACGCATGGTCGACGTGGGCGCGGTCGCGCTCATCACCGCCGACGAACAGATGCGCGGCGGCAAGGCGCTGCCGCTGAAGAATATCGCCGACGAAGCCATCGCGATGGGCGGCTGCGAAGCGGTGCAGACCGTGATCGTCTACCAGCGCACGGGCGGCAAGGTCGCGTGGCACGAAGGCCGCGACCTCTGGATGCACGAAGTCTCCGCGGCGGAAAGCGACGTCTGCGCGCCGGAACCCGTCGGCGCGGAACACCCGCTCTTCATCCTCTATACGTCGGGCTCGACGGGCAAGCCCAAGGGCGTGCAGCACAGCACCGGCGGCTATCTGCTGTGGGCCGCGCAGTCGATGAAGTGGACCTTCGACTGGAAGCCGAGCGACGTGTTCTGGTGTACCGCCGACATCGGCTGGATCACGGGCCACAGCTACATCGCCTACGGCCCGCTCACGATCGGCGCAACCCAGGTCGTGTTCGAAGGCGTGCCCACCTACCCGAACGCGGGCCGCTTCTGGGACATGATCGCGCGCCACAAGGTCAGCGTGTTCTACACGGCGCCCACGGCCATCCGCTCGCTGATCAAGTCCGCGGAAGCCGACGCCAAGGTGCATCCGAAGAGCTATGACCTGTCGTCGCTGCGCATCCTCGGCACGGTCGGCGAGCCGATCAATCCGGAAGCGTGGATGTGGTACTACGAGAACGTGGGCGGCAAGCGCTGCCCGATCGTCGACACCTGGTGGCAGACCGAAACCGGCGGCCACATGATCACGCCGCTGCCGGGCGCCACGCCGCTCGTGCCGGGTTCGTGCACGCTGCCGCTGCCGGGCATCATGGCCGCGATCGTCGACGAAACCGGCCAGGACGTGCCGAACGGGCAGGGCGGCATTCTGGTCGTCAAGCGTCCGTGGCCGTCGATGATTCGCAACGTCTGGGGCCAGCCCGAGCGCTACAAGTCGGGCTACTTCCCCGAGGAACTGGGCGGCCGTCTGTACCTCGCCGGCGACGGCAGCGTGCGCGACAAGGAAACCGGCTACTTCACGATCATGGGCCGCATCGACGACGTGCTGAACGTCTCGGGACACCGCCTGGGCACGATGGAAATCGAGTCGGCGCTGGTGGCCAATCCGCTCGTGGCCGAAGCCGCGGTGGTGGGCCGTCCGGACGACACGACCGGCGAAGCCGTGGTGGCGTTCGTGGTGCTCAAGGCGGACCGTCCGCAAGGCGACGCCGCCGTGAAGCTCGCGAACGAACTGCGCGCGTGGGTGGGCAAGGAGATCGGACCGATCGCCAAGCCCAAGGACATCCGCTTCGGCGAAAACCTGCCGAAGACGCGCTCGGGCAAGATCATGCGCCGCCTGCTGCGCTCGCTCGCGAAGGGCGAGGCGATCACGCAGGACGTGTCCACGCTGGAGAATCCGGCGATTCTCGACCAGCTCGGCGAGTCGTTGTAGTCCCATCCGGAGCGCGCGGCGGCCTGCGTCACAGGGCCGCCGCGCGCCTCCCGAGGTTGCCCCCAATTGCCGGTCATGCGCCTTTTTGCTACACAGGCGCATGGCCGCGCCACACACCAACCCCCAGAACAACGTCAATCCCTTACCTGAACCGCCCGCGGTCAGCGAGGCGATGGCCTACGCGCATCGGCGCTACTGGCGCTTCAATCTCGCGCTGATCGCCGTGCTCATGACGATCGGCTTCGCGGTCTCGTTCGTCGCGCCGCTGTTCGCGCACGCGCTCGACGGCCTGCGCTTCGCCGGCTTCAGCCTGCCGTTCTACCTCGGCGCGCAAGGGGCGATATTGATCTACGTGGCGCTCGTGGTCGTGTATATCGTGCTGATGCAGCGCGCCGACCGCGTGCTTCAAGCCGCGCGCGAAGCCGACATGGCGATCCGCCAGGCCAGCCAGGCGCCGCAACGATGAAGCTCGCGCATCGGCTCATCCGCTCCTACGCGCTCTATACGCTCGGCTTTCTCGCCTTCGTCTTCGTGATGGGGCGCATCGAGCGCGCGACGGGGCCGGGCATGTGGATCGGCTACGTGTTCCTGTTCGTGCCGATCGCCGTCTACGCCGTGATCGGGCTGCTGTCTCGCACTTCGGATCTGGTCGAATACTACGTCGCGGGACGGCGCGTGCCCTCGGTCTTCAACGGCATGGCGACGGCGGCCGACTGGCTCTCGGCGGCGTCGTTCATCGGCCTCGCGGGCTCGCTCTACGCGACCGGCTACGACGGCCTCGCGTACCTGATGGGCTGGACCGGCGGCTACTGCCTCGTCGCGTTCCTGCTCGCGCCGTACGTGCGCAAGCTCGCGCGCTACACCATCGCCGATTTCCTCGGCACGCGCTTTTCGAGCAACCTCGTGCGCGCACTCGCCGTGCTCGCGACGATCCTGTGCTCGTTCGTCTATCTCGTCGCGCAGATCCAGGGCGTGGGCCTGATCGCGGTGCGCTTCATCGGCGTGGACTTCGCCATCGGCATCTTCTGCGGACTCGCGGGCATCCTCGTGTGCTCGTTTCTCGGCGGCATGCGCGCGGTTACCTGGACGCAGGTCGCGCAATACATCATCCTGATCGCGGCGATCCTGATTCCCGTCTCGCTGATCGCGCATCGCGACGGACTCGGCTGGGTGCCGCAGCTCGACTACGGCAACGTGATGCAGCGCGTGGAAGCGCTCGAACGCGACGCGCGCGCGTCGAGCGCCGAGGCCAACGTGCGCGACGAATACGAGCGGCGCGCGGCGCTGTGGCAGTCGCGGCTCGATGCGCTGCCGGGTTCGTACGTGGAGGAGAAAACGCGGCTCGTCGATGCGCTCGTCGATCTGCGCCGCCATAACGGCCCGCTGCGCGACATCGATTCGCTCGAACGTGAAGTCGCCCGTTTCCCGCGCGACATTGAAGCGGCGCGCGCAGCGTGGACGCGCGAACGCGACGACCTGCTCGCGCTCGCGACGCCGCCCGTGCCGATGCACGAAGCGTTTCCCGCGGAAAGCGACGAGGCGCGGCGCGTGCATCAGCGCAATTTTCTTTCGCTGCTGCTGTGTCTTTCGCTGGGGACCGCGAGCTTGCCGCACATTCTCACGCGCTATAACACGACGACTTCGGTGGCGTCGGCGCGGCGCTCGGTGGGTTGGACGCTGTTCTTCGTCGCGCTGTTTTATCTGACCGTGCCGGTGCTGGCGGTGCTGATGAAGTACGAGATTCTTTCGCATCTCGTGGGGCAGCATTTTTCGGATCTGCCGCATTGGGTGATGCAGTGGCGGCGCGTGGAGCCGTCGATGATCAGCGTGAGCGATGTGAACGGCGACGGCATCGTGCACTGGGGCGACATCCGGATGCAGGCCGATATGGTCGTGCTCGCGGCGCCGGAGATCGCGGGGCTGCCGTATGTGATGTCGGGGCTGATTGCGTCGGGCGCGCTCGCGGCGGCGCTCTCGACCGCGGATGGTTTGCTGCTCACGATTTCCAACGTGCTCTCGCACGACGTGTATTACCACATGGTCGATCCGAATGCGTCGAGTCAACGACGCGTGACGATGTCGAAGATTCTGCTGCTGGGCGTGGCGTTGTTTGCTTCGTGGGTCGCTTCGTTGAATGCGGGGAATATTCTGTTTCTCGTGGGCGCGGCGTTTTCGCTGGCGGCGTCGAGTCTGTTTCCGGTGCTCGTGCTCGGCGTGTTCTGGAAGCGCACGACGCGCCTCGGTGCCGTGGCGGGGATGATCGCGGGGCTCGTGGTGTGCGTGTATTACATCGTTTCGACGTATCCGTTTTTCACGCAACTTACCGGGTTCGAAGGATCGCGGTGGTTTGGTATCGATGCGATTTCTTCTGGGGTGTTTGGGGTGCCTGCGGGGTTTCTGGTGGCGATCGTCGTGAGTCTTTTCGATCGGAAACCGGATGAGTATATGGTCGCGTTGGTGGATTATATTCGGCATCCTTAATAATGGATGTGCGCCGCAAACGCGATGCGGCGCTTCAGTTTCAGGTCGTGCCGGTTTGCATGGGCTGCAGGTCGCTGCAAAGCGTTTCAAGTTGCGTTGACGAGCGCTTCCAGACAGCCGTCAATTCGTCACAGGTCTTGATTGCGAAGAGCGTCGACAGGCCTTGTTTTGCGATGTATTCGCTTTGATGGGTCGCCCAGACCAGCGCGTCTTGAATGAGGGCGTCATATTGCTGGATACGCTTTTCGAGCGACGGCATCGCTTCGAAATCGAATCCGGAACCCATCACGCGGACGTTGTTCGCATAGTCGATCAGCAATGTCGCGATCTCTGGCGGTAAGAATCCTGCGCCCGAGCATTGCTTCAACGTCGTTTGAATTGCTTGCGCGTATGACTCGAATGCCTTGAGCGCTGTGTCGATGGCTGTATGGAACCCGGCAACGCTATCTTCGAGCAACTTTCGCTGCCGTGTCGTGGTTGCGCTGTCCATCCGCTGCGCGATGAAGCGCGGGGCGCGTTCCTGGTGGTCGATATATAACGCCCGCCACTGCGCGAGAAATGTCGCTCCCAGTGCTTCGCCTGCCAGCCCTTCGATATCGATTTCGCCGGGCGCTGTTTGTGGCGGGGCGGTCTGTGCATCAGGGAGGAATGAGTGCGAATGGCGCGCTTTCATCATGCGCTCGGCGTCATCGAGCAACAGTCGATCGAGTTTTTCGAGCGCGACAATGGTGCCATGCGCGTCGTCGGTCTGTTGGGCAAAGAATTCGTCGAATTTGCGCTGGATGAGACCTGGCCGGGCAACGAGTTCGTTGTCCGATGCCGAACGGTCTTCAGCGAAACTTGATTGTGCGATTCGCGACGCTGCTGCAAGTCAGGCTGCGTGGGCGCAGCAGGAGGACGTCGCCGGGCATGACGGGCGAGAGGCGCACGCTTGCGTGGTGGGTCATCGAGGGATTTCCGTTTTTCATTCTCGTGCGCGGATGCGCCGTGGATCGATTCAAGGCCCCGAAAAACAAAAACCTCGCAAGTCCTTGAACTTACGGGGTTTTGAGAATGCTCTCCTGGCGGGGAGAGGGGGATTCGAACCCCCGATAGGCTATTAACCTAATTACAGATCGGCTCGCAACGCCCGTTGCGACGGCAACGTATCCCGAGAATCTGTACCTTCGCTATTGTCGCTCAGCCTATATAACTCGTTGAATTGTCTGTATCGGATTCGCCGCTAAGATACACTTTTTAGACGATTGAATCCATGCCAACAGCGGAGGTTGACGATGTCCGGATTGGAGGTTGCAGCGGTCAGCGCAGGGGCTTGGGCTCTTGGAAAGATGAAGGAAAAGGCCACCGACGTCGCCGTAGATTTTCTGAAAGATAAATTTCAGGGATCGGTGGTTACTCGCTGGAGTAACCATCGCGCAGAGCGATTTCTTGCGTCATTTGTCGACGAGGTCTGTAAAGAGGCCGACGTCGTCACCGAGTCAGCGGACCTCAATGTAATGCTGGCAAAGGTCGCGGATGGCGATAAAGAAAGTTCGCTACTCTTCGACTCTTACCGTCGCGTCGCACTTTCCGCGAGCAAAGATCTCGGGCCGATGATCATCGGGTTGCAGACTGCCAAGATCGCTCTGGCGTCGCGCGATGCGACAGAAGAGGAGGAGCAGATTTTTATGGCGGCAGAGTCACTTAACGATAAGGATTTCCGAGAATTTTTGGCCTGGATGGATTCGGCTAGAGAGAGTGATCGAACGGGCGACGGTTACGCTCTTTGCGTGAATCACGGTGCCGAGTTTCCGGTGCTGGTTAAAGGCGGTATCGACGAAGCTCGTGGGCTAGTTGAGGTTCAGCCTCCCGGAGAGAACTCGCTAAACCTTGTCGCGGAGGTCGGAGCATTCGCATTGAAGCTCTGCAATGTCGGAGTTCTAAGCCAAATGACGCAGCCGCGGGGCCATCCGCAGCTGCCTAACGGCACGAACTATTATCTGCTGGTTGGTAAGGCCTGCATCGAACTCGCGGAGCTTGCGCATCGCGCGGCTGCAGCTGCTAGCGCAACGGCTTGACCCGTTCTGGTTTGCGTCGATAGATGCGCTCGGTGATCTTTCCGTCGGCGTGCGCGAGTAGCACGCGCGCGTGCTCAAGCGTCTCGGCATCGCCGGCGCACTTGGCTCGCAAGTCGTGCTCGGTGAACTTCTCTTTGAGCTTCGTCGTTTCGAGCACCTTGCTCATGAAGTTGCGCCACATTGAGTCCCAGCCGCCGGCGCGCCCGGTTTCCTCGTCGAAGTAGCACTCGCCGCGCAGCGTGCAGAAGAGCCACGGAGCGATCTGCACAGGCCGCGCAGATTTCTCGATCGATACTGCCTCGCGCAGCTCGTCGGACCACTCGATAATCAGGCGCTTGCGTGTCGAGTTTTCCGTCTTGCCCGGTGTCACATGAATTCCGTCGTCCTTCAGATCCGACATCGTCAGGCGCAGCAGATCGCCGCGGCGCATTCCGGTGAGCAGCTTCACGCGGGTATATGCCTGGATCGCGAGAACGCTACCCGCTTTGCGCCGCGACTCGATCGACAGACATTCGATGATTTCCCAATCCTCGACGTAGCGCGTGCGCGGCTTCTCGCCGTCGAGGCGCACCTCGCCTTTGAATGGATGGCGGTCGAGATAACCCCATTCGACCGCCTTCGTGTATCCTGGGGCCGCGACCCACGACGGCCTCAGCTATCGTAACGATCTTCGTTGCGTGCTTGTTCCGGTGTACTTTCACAAGGCGGCAAGCGTTTCCAGCGGATACGGAGCGCGCCAGTTCAATTTATGCAAAGGTGCTGCGGCGGCGAGTTCGACCACCTCGTCTCTTTCAAGCTCCAGTTGCGCTGCGAACCGCATTTGCATTGCATGGGGCGCGTCGGCGGAGAACTTTGCACAGGCGGCCCAAGACGCAGCAAAGTGAGCGTCGCGCTCGACCAATAGCTGAAACAGATAGTGGAACCAAAAGTACGGGAAAGTGGCGGTCGTGGTCACGGCAGCGATTGGATCTTCCGGGATGCCTTCTACGGCTTCGCGAGTAGACGACCAAAATTCGCTGATCTTCTGCCACCACGCCTTGACCATCGAGTTCGCAGGAGTGGCGGCAAGGAACCACGATGAGATCGGACGGTCGGGCGCTGGCTTCTCGAAGGCGAAGAACCCACTTTCAGTCATCATTGCGGGCAGCCAATCATCTAGAGGTTGCGTCGGAAGGACGGTCGCATCCACCCAAATACCTCCAGTCTCATGAAGTAGTCGCAGACGAACCACGTCGGACAGGGCCTGATGCGTCAGTGTATCGGGCTTGATCTGTGTGCCGGCAAGCAAGCGAAGCACTGCGGCCCGATCGAGGATTTCCAGCCGATAGTGCGGATTCAGCCGGCCCCAACGTTCGAAATTGAGGCGTACCAGTTCGGGCGCATCCTCCAGACCTTGCAGCCACAGAGAGTAGATAATTTTGGGTACAGTCGGCACGCTCGCGTTGCGCGCTGCATTTTCATCGCTCAGGTCCTTCGCTTTTTGGGTCGGGCGCCGCAGTGCGTCAAAAATGCGAGAAATAGTGCTACGGGGGCGAGACCCATCAGCATTAGTGAGTGTTCGTGACGGGTCACGCAGATGTGCAAACATCACCAGTCCACGTTGCCGCACTTCGTAGCCGAGAGATTCAAGGCGCATGCGAAACTCGTCAGCAGGGCTTTCGCCGTTGCGCTCTGGGCTAACATCAATTGCCACTTTCCGCGGTCTCATGTCGGCAAGTCCCGCAAAGACTTCGAGCTCGACGCCCTCGGCCTCAATTTTCACGAAATCGTAGCGATCAATATTATTCGCGCGGGCATAGTCTGCCAGCGACACGACTCGAATACTCCGCCTCTCGATGACCGTTCCGTCGTCGGGTAGTAGCAGCGAGTGCTCGACGCTATTGGCCGAGACATTAAGCGTCATTTCGTCGGAATGGTCGTAAAGTCCACATTCGTTCAGCTTCGCGTTCGCTGCATCTGAGAGATTTCGACGAGAGCAGTTTGCATTTTCTCGATCAGGTTCGAAAGCATGCAACTGGCTTGCGATGCGCGATGCACTAAGCGAGAAGCCTGAGACATAAGCGCCGCAATCTACTACGACATCACCGGGCTGCACTTCGACGAAGCCCGGCAGGCAGTACTTGCGCTGCAGCCACTCTTCGTAGCCGTAGACAATATGGCTGAGCTTAATGAGCGGCACCGGCCGAGGGAACGTGATTTCGCGCCCTGCCTGCAACGCGACGACGTAGTTTTCTTCGACGCGAAAAGTCGTTTTCGTTAGTCCAGGAGTGCAAGCCGAGAAAATTTCATAAAGAACCAGCCGTTCCGGTTCCGGCAAGACGGCCGCGATTTTTCTGAGCCGAGCCTCTTGCTCTTGCACGTACGCAGACTGATTAGGAAAAAATTGGTCGCTCATGGGCCTAGCGCGGGAATGTATTCATTATTGGGGAAGCCACGATTGCCCGAATGGTACGGCATTTCTCTTACATAGAGTTACACCACCTTGCGCCCAGATCGCAAATGTGTCGGCGTCGCTTTTAGTTACTCTAGGTCGGCGCGCTCCTCGAATGGCTGCTTCCCAATCGAGTCGATCTGTGCCTGCCGGCGCGGCGCCGGTTTGTTTTCTAAACACGGCCCCGCGTTGAGCTCGTTCCGAAGGTGCTCCCAAACCGAATTTGGAATCACGCCGTGGCCGCCTGGCGAAAGGAAGTGGCGGACCTGATTCGCGCGCGCGATCGTCGAGCGCAGGCGGTGCGTCTCCCACAGCAGTTCGAGCACGACGGGGGGGCAGGTGCTCATCTCAGATCTGGCGACGTGTTCGGCGCTGAGTGGTGGGCGATGGTACCCAAGGTTTTACTGTATGCATGTACAGTAGTGCGGCGTGGCCGGGTGGAATTAATCACCGCAATTTCTGCGGTGATTAGGGCGTGAATTCACCGCACAGAAACAAAAAAGGCCCCGCTGAGCGGAGCCGTTTTCTGGACTGCAAAGGTACACCCTTGAATCTAAGGTACAGCGCTTACCCGCGAATATGGCGCAAAGCCTTATGGTGCGGGTGGCGGAGAGAGGGGGATTCGAACCCCCGATAGGCTATTAACCTATACACGCTTTCCAGGCGTGCGACTTAAACCGCTCATCCATCTCTCCGGCGGGACGCGAATTATAGCAGAGTCTGGACGGCGGGGGGAGGGCGTTGCTGGAGCGTCGATATTCCGCCTCTACCGGAGCATCGCAAAACATCGCAAAAGCCCATAAACAATCGCCGCCGCCCGCTACAAAGCATCGAAGAATTGCTTCGTTCCCCGCCTTGCCTCCGTTCCGTATCGTTTTTTGCGCCACTTGCACAACTTGCGCGCTGCACCGCAGCCCGCCACCGCAAAACGCCACACCAAAAACGACACACCAAAACGCCACGGAGCCCGCATCATGAATCGCATCTCGCCACGCGCCTCATCCATCGCCGCTGCCGCCTTCCTTGCCGCGAGCGCCACCGCCGCCCACGCGCAGGGCAGCGTGACGCTCTACGGCATCGTCGATGCCGGCATCGCCTACGTCCACAACGCGCAGGACTCGAGCGGCCAGAACGCCAGCACGCTCGTCAAGTTCAGCAGCGGCAATCTCTCGGGCAGCCGCTGGGGTCTGCGCGGCAGCGAGGACCTCGGCAACGGACTCGCGGCCATCTTCCAGCTCGAAAACGGCTTCAACGTCGGCACCGGCGTCGCGGGGCAAGGGCAGCGCGAGTTTGGCCGCAAATCCATCGTCGGGCTCGCGAGCAACACGTGGGGCACGGTGACGCTCGGTCGCCAGTACGATCCGCTCGTCGATCTGGTGCAGCCGCTCACGCAGGATGGTCCGTTCGGCGGCGTGTTCGGCACGCCGGGCGACCTCGACAACTACGACAACAGCCTGCGCGTCAGCAACTCGGTCAAGTACACGAGCCCGCTGATTTCGGGGCTGCAGTTCGAAGCGCTTTATGGATTCGGCGGCGTCGCGGGCGCGACCGGCAGCGGCCAGACCTGGAGCTTCGGCGCCGCGTACTCGAACGGTCCGCTCGCCCTCGCGGCGGGCTACTTCTACGCCAACGGCGGCAACACCGTCACGAGCGGCGTGCGCACCTGGTCGAGCAGTTCGGACAGCCTCTTCAACACGGTCATCAACCAGGGCTTCGCGAGCGCGAACTCGATTCAGATCGTGCGCGCGGGCGGCAGCTACGCGATCGGCGCGGTGAGCTTCGGCCTCGCGTATTCGAATACGCAATACGGCAGCGACGCGTTTTCCACCTTCCACGAGACCGCGAAATTCAACAACGGTTCGGCGTTCGTGAACTATCAGTTCAGCCCGGCATTGCGCGCGGGCGTCGGCTATAACTACACGTCGCTGACCGGGCCGTCGTCGGCGCACTACAACCAGGTGAACGTCGGCGGCGATTACGCGTTGTCGAAGCGCACCGAGCTGTACGCGCTCGCGGGCTGGCAAAAGGCGAGCGGCCACACCTTGAACGCGAAGGGCGCCGCGGTCGATGCGCAGGCATCGATCGGCGACTTCGGCGTGAATTCCGGCACCGATACGCAGACGCTCGCCGTCGTCGGCATCCGTCACAAGTTCTAACGCCGGACGTACACACACGCGCGCGGAAGAGGCGCTCTGCAGACGCACAGCGCTTCGTCGATAATGCATCGTCGATTCTTTGAGGAGTCCGCGCGTGAAGGTCAGTGAAGCCGTCAACAGCCGCAAGTCGGTGCGTCAGTTCTTGCCCGATCCTATCGATCCCCAACTGATTCGCGCGGTGCTCGCCACCGCGTCGCGCGCGCCGTCGGGCGGCAATCTGCAGCCGTGGCACATCCACGTGGTGGGCGGCGAGCGGCTCGCGGCGTTCAAGTCGATCATGGCCGCGCGCATCGCCGAGGCGCCCGAGGGCGAGCGCGGCGAATACGATGTCTATCCGCGCGAACTCACGCCGCCGTATCGCGACCGGCGCTATCAGGTCGGCGAGGATCTGTATCGCAGCATCGGCATCGCGCGCGACGACCGGCCAGGCAGGCTGCGCCAGTTCGCGCGCAATTTCGCGTTCTTCGACGCGCCGCTCGCGCTCTTTTGCAGCGTCGACCGGCAGATGGGACCGCCGCAATGGTCCGATCTCGGCATGTTCCTGCAAACGGTCATGCTGCTGTTGCGCGAAGCCGGCTTGCATAGCTGCCCGCAGGAATGCTGGGCGCGCTATGCGCAGACGGTCGGCGACTTTCTGGCGCTGCCGGATGAGCGCATGCTGTTCAGCGGCATGGCGATCGGCTATGAGGATGTCGCGGCGCCGATCAATCAGTGGCGTTCGGCGCGCGTGCCGCTCGAGGCGTTCGCGCAGTTCGACGGCATCTGACGATCTCGCCGCCGCGAACCGCGTTTTAAGCTATTTGAAAGCTGATTGCGTCACATCGTGACGCATTGCTTCAAAGCGCCGCACGAATGCGCGCGGCGACGGCTTCCAGTTCCGCCTTGTCGGCCATGTCGCGCGCGTGCATGCGCAGTTCCTCGCCGTTGCGGCGCGGAATCAGGTGGAAATGCACATGCGGCACGGTCTGGCCGGCGGCCGCGCCGTTGAACTGCGCGATCATCAGGCCGTCGGGCGTGAGCGCCTTGCGCAGCGCCGCGGCCAGCGTGTGCACCATCGCCATCGCCGCGCTCAGCGCTTCGGGCGACAGCTCGTAAATCTCTTCCGCGCCTTCCTTCGGCAACACCAGCACGTGGCCTTCGGCCTGCGGCATCACGTCCATGATCGCGACGGCGTCGTCGTTTTCGGCCAGCTTGATGGAAGGAATTTCGCCGCGCAGCAGCTTCGCGAAGATGTTGTTGGTGTCGTATGCCATGGGTTGTCCTCGGGTTATTGCTTGGGTTTTCCTGCGTGATTGCTGGAGGCTTTCGGGCGGCTGTCGCAGCCGCAGCGGTCGATTATCGCCTGGCCGGATGGTGAAAGCGGTGTGTCCGTGTCCCTGCACTTTTTTTGAAGCGGGTGCATCATAGAGGTTCTCGCAGCGAGCGCGACGACGAAGTCTTGATAGCAACCTCTTGCATGTGGCCGGAGCGAGGCGCAGGGCGCCAGTGCCGGTCTTGACGGAGCACGTATGGCAACGACCGATCTCGAAGCAGCCCAACCCGCCCGCGAGGCCACCGGTTCGGGGGCCTGGCGATTTGCATCCCAACTCCTCGCGCGCGCCGACGTCAAGCTGAACGGCACGCGTCCGTGGGACATGCGCATCCACGACAACCAGGTGCCCGAGCGGGTGCTGGCGCTCGGCAATCTGGGCCTCGGCGAAGCCTATATGGATGGCCAGTGGGATTGCGAACAACTCGACGAGTTCTTCGCGCATGTGTTGCGCGCGCATCTGGATGATCAGATCGATCCCTCGCGCCTCGTCTTTCACGCGCTCAAGGCGCGCCTCATGAATCGCCAGACCGTGCGTCGCGCATGGAAGGTCGGTCAGCAGCACTACGATATCGGCAATGCGTTTTACGAGGCCATGCTCGACAAGCGCATGACCTACACCTGCGGTTACTGGTCGGGCGGCGCGAAGACGCTCGAAGAAGCGCAGGAAGCGAAGCTCGACATGATTTGCCGCAAGCTTGGCTTGCAGCCGGGCATGCGTCTGCTCGACATCGGCTGCGGCTGGGGCAGTCTCATGAAGTTCGCTGCCGAGCACTACGGCGTTTCATGCGTGGGCGTGACCATTTCGAAAGAGCAGGCCGCGCTGGGCGCCGCGCGCTGTGAAGGGCTGCCGGTGGAGTTCCGCCTGCAGGACTATCGTCTGCTCGACGAGAAGTTCGATCGCATCGCGAGCGTGGGCATGTTCGAGCACGTCGGGCCGAAAAACTATCGCACGTATATGGAAGTCGCGCATCGTTGTCTCGACAGCGAAGGCCTCTTCCTGCTGCACACGATCGGCAAGAACCGGCGTGACACCACGCCCGATCCGTGGATCGACAAATACATTTTCCCGAATGGCGAATTGCCGACCATCGGCCAGATCGCCGATGCATCGGGCGGTCTGTTCGTCACCGAAGATCTGCATAATTTCGGCGCCGATTACGACCGCACGCTGATGGCGTGGCACGCGAATTTCGAAGCCGCGTGGCCGCGTTTCGAAGCCGAAATGGGCCAGCGTTTCTATCGCATGTGGCGTTATTACCTGCTGTCGTGCGCGGGTGCGTTCCGTGCGCGCGATATTCAGCTCTGGCAATTCGTGCTGTCGAGAAATGGTCTGGTGGGCGGTTACGTGCGGCCTGAATTGCCGTCGGCAGAATGATCGAATGAAAAAAGGCCTTGAAACAAGGCCTTTTTCAATGCCGTCGCCTGATGAGCAAAACCGCGTGTGCGCCAATCTAAAACGCAGCGCGGTTTTTCATTGCACGCGCGTTTAGCGCATGACGGCCGCGACCGTTGCGATGCCGAGTATCGTCATCAGCACGGACGCGCAGACGTGAATGACGATCTCGCCCGCCGCCCAGCCGAAGCGTCCGTTTTGCAGATGCGAAACCACTTCGGCGGAGAAGGTCGAAAACGTCGAAAGGCCGCCCATGCAGCCGGTGATGACGAACAGACGCCATTGCGGCGAGACTTCGGGCAGACGCATGAACGCCGCGACCGCCACGCCGATGACGTAACCGGCGATCACATTGGACGCCAGCGTGCCGAGCGGCAACGAAGGGAACAGCGCATTCAGCCGCAGGCCGAGCACCCAGCGCAGCAGCGAACCGAGCGCGCCGCCAATGCCGACGGCGAGTATGGACAGATACATGTCAGGGGTCGTGGTGAGCGCAATGAAAGGCGCACACGGCTGGCGGCGAACGGTCTTTGCCGGCTGCCGGCGCGCTCCGGCCTGGACCCCGAAAGTGTAGCATCGCGCCGCAGGGCGGCAGGCGCTGTGCGGCGCAATGTGCGGCTTGATGTGAAACTGCGCTTACGGCATCACGCGAGTCCGCCGTTGGCGCGCAGCGTCTGGCCGTCGACCCAGCCGCTGTCCGGCCCGGCGAGGAACGACACGACCGAGGCGATGTCCTCCGGCTGGCCGAGGCGTTCGAGCGGCGGCAGGCTTGCGAAATGGCGGATCTGCTCCTCGGTCTTGCCTTCGAGGAAGAGGGCGGTCGCGACCGGACCCGGCGCGACCGCGTTCACCGTGATGCCGCGCCCGCGCAATTCTTTCGCGAACACGCGCGTGAGCGCTTCGACCGCGTTCTTCGTGGCGTTGTAGATGCCATAGCCCGGCAGATTCAGCGCGAGCGCCGTCGTCGAAAAGTTGATGATGCGCCCGCCGTTCGCGAGTTTCGTGGCGGCCTCGCGCATCGTGTTCAGTGTGCCGCGCACGTTGATGTCGAACATCTCGTCGTAGAGCGCGTCGGTCGAATCGGCGAGCGTGACCACCTTCATCACGCCCGCATTGTTGACGAGCACCGTGGGTTGCCCGAGTTGCGCGATGGTCGTGTCGAACAGCGCGCGCACTTCGTCGGCCTTCGCGATATTGGCTTTCACAGCGATGGCGCGACCGCCCGCGGCCGTGATGGTGGCGACCAGCGCTTCGGCCTCGCGTGCGCTCGACGCATAGTTGATGACGACCGCGTGGCCGTCGCGCGCCAGCCGCTCGGCCACGGCGGCGCCGATGCCGCGCGACGCGCCGGTCACGATCGCCACGCCGCGCGTGCCGCTTGTTGAGGTCGTGGTTGCGTTGCTCATGCTCGATCTCCTTTCGATGGATGTCCGCCGCAGCGGGAATGGAGTCGATCATGCGGGAATTCGCGCCGCCGGTCATTGCCCGCCGGCGGGTTTCATCATTCCATTTCGATTAACAATCGATCGAGGGCGGGCGCAGGTTAGCGAACGTATTTCACACCGTCACGTGCGCCCGCGAAGACGCTCAATACGCGATGCAGACCGATTTCGTCTCGGTGTACGCATCGATGATCGCGCGGCCATGTTCGCGTCCGATCCCTGACGACTTGAACCCGCCGAACGGCAGCGCGGGATCGACCATGTTGTGCGTATTCACCCAGACGGTGCCCGCCTGCACGGCATCGACCACACGCAAGGCGCGATCGAGCTGGTTGGTCCACACGCTCGCGCCCAGCCCGTACTCGGAGGCGTTAGCGGCGTCGATCGCTTCTTCCACGTCGTCGTAGGGCATCGCCACGAGCACCGGGCCGAAGACCTCTTCGCGCACGACAGTCAGCGCGCGCTTGCCGGCGTTCGCGATCACGGTCGGTTCGACAAAAAAGCCCGCACGCTGAGCGTCGCCGCCGCCCGCGAGAATCTCGCCGCCTTCCGCGCGGCCCTGCGCGATCATGCCTGCCACCTTGTCGCGATGGCGCGCGGAAACCATCGGACCCATCTGCGTGGCCGCCTCGAAGCCGGAGCCGAGCACCGTATTGCGCGCGACGTCCGCAATGCCGCCGACGATCTCGTCGAAGCGCGCGCGCGGCACGTAGAGCCGCGAGCCCGCCGTGCAGACCTGGCCGTGATTGAAGAAGATCGCGCCCGCCGCGCCTTCGATCGCGCGCTGCGTATCGCAGTCGTCGAGCACGATCACGGGGCTCTTGCCGCCGAGTTCGAGCGAAACGCGCTTCAGATCGCTCGCGCATTGCTTGCCGATGATGCGGCCCACTTCGGTCGAGCCGGTGAACGTGACCTTGTCCACGTGCGGATGACGCACGAGCGCCGCGCCCGCCGTCTCGCCCTGACCGGTGACGACGTTGAACACGCCCGGCGGAAAGCCCGCTTCGTGCGCGAGTTCGGCGAGACGGATCGCGGTGAGCGGCGTTTCCTCGGCGGGTTTGAGCACGACGGTGCAGCCGCACGCGAGCGCGGGCGCGATCTTCCACACGGCCATCAGCAGCGGAAAATTCCACGGCACGATCGCGGCGACCACGCCCGCGGGTACGCGACGCGTGGAGGCGTTGTAGCGCACGCCCGGCGGAAACGCGAGCGAGAGATCGACCGTGCTGCCTTCGATCTTGGTCGCCCAGCCCGCCATGTAACGCAGCCATTGCACGCTGCCGCCCACTTCGAGCATTTTCGAAAAGCCCAGCAATTTGCCCTGATTGAGCGTTTCGAGCGCGGCGAGCTCGTCGCCGTTCTGCTCGACGAGATCGGCGAGTTTGAGCAGCAGACGTTCGCGCGCGGCGGGCGGCAGGCGTCGCCACGTATCGGCTTCGAAGGCGCGGCGCGCGGCGCTGACTGCTGCGTCGATGTCGGCGTCGCCGGCGTCGGGCACCTGTGCGATTTCATGGCTGGTGGCCGGGTTGAAGACGGCGAAGTGGCGGCCGTTGTCGCTCTCGACAAAGCGTCCGTCGACGAACATCTGCGTGCGGATCGTGTGCGTGAAATCCTGGCGGTCCATCTTGTCTCCTTGATTCGATGATGGGTTCAGCGAAGTTCGATAGCGCCGCGCGTGGCGAGCGCGGATGACGCGACGTAATGCGTCCCGGCGACGCGGCGATGGGCGAGTGCATACGCACAGGCGAGATTGAGCGCGCCGCCGAGCAAGTAAAGCGCGTAGAAGCCCTGGCCGAAGCCCCAGGACGTCGTGGCGAGCGCCGCGCCCGCGAGCATGCCGCCGTGATGAACCATGCCGGGACAACCCGCGTGTGCGGCGCGCTGCGTGCGTGACGCGCGGATGAGCGCGGGTAGCGTGAGCGCATCGAGCAGCGCGAAGGCGGGCGCGGCGAAAACGGTCCAGGCGGAAAACGCAGTGAGTGCGAGCGCGGCGAGTAACGCGCCGCGCACGACAAAGAGTGTGAGCAACGTGTGCCGATGATCGGCGCGATCCGCGATCAAACCGAGCAACGCGACGAGGCAGAGCGAAATAGCCGCGTGCAAAAACGAGAACGGTCCGGATCCGCAGAGCGAAAAGAGTTGAAAGCGGGCGAGCACGCCGCTCGACAATCCGGCAAGCAACGCGGCAGCCAGCATGGCTGCGTTGCCGCGTAATGCGCTATTCAAATCGCTGCGTTTAATTTGATGATTGGGAATCCTTGGTAAATTTTTGAATTGCCAAAAATTCCACATCGGAATGAGCAATGCCACGCCGAGCAAAATCAATATCGACGCTTGACCGACCGATATTGAATTTGCCTGCGCCGAAGCCGCGCTTATCGCGAGCATCGTTGTCACGAGCGCGGTGGCGATGGGCGCGATGGGCCGCGCTGCGAATCGCCGCGCCAGCATGGCGGGCAAGCACGCCATCGCCGCAAGCGCAAGCCCGCTGGCGGCG
>NZ_JAAGPN010000425.1:0-4605 GCF_017104805.1 Paraburkholderia sp. Ac-20347
CGCCGACGGGCACCGCTGGGGCCTGCCGCGCGCCGACGCCGCCACGCGCGCCGACGTCGCTCGCGTGCTCGATCTCGTGGGCGCGACGAAGCTGGCCGACCGGCCGCTTTCCGAACTCTCGGGCGGCGAGCGCCAGCGCCTGCTGCTCGCGCAATGCCTGCTCGGCGACCCGAAGCTGCTGCTGCTCGACGAACCGCTCATCAGCCTCGACCCGCACCATCAGCGCGGCGTGGTCGAACTCGTGCGGCGCGTGCAGCGCGAGCTGGGCATCGCCGTGCTGTTCTCGGCGCACGAACTCAATCCGCTCCTCAACGCGCTCGACCGCGTGCTGTATCTCGGCAACGGCGTGGCGGCGCTCGGCAGCGTGGACGAAGTCATCACCGCGCCCGTGCTCTCGCGCCTCTACGGCTCGCCGATCGAGGTGATGCGCATGAAGGGCCGCATTTTCGTGATGTCCGGCGACGTGGAAGTCGAAAAGCACGACCACGAACACGAGCACGATCATGGCCACGACCACGGTCATTCGCACGGCGCGCACGGCCACGCACACGCCCATAACGACAACGACGCACACGGCCACTCGCACGATGCTTGAATACGATTTCATGGTGAACGCCTTCGCGGCGTCGGGCATCGTCGCGGTGCTCGCGGGCATCGTCGGCTATTTTCTGGTGATGCGCGGGCAGACCTTCGCGGGCCACGCGCTCTCGCACGTCGGCTTCACGGGCGCGACCGGCGCCGTCCTGCTGGGCGTCTCGCCGATGTGGGGCATGGTGGGCTTCACGCTCGCGGCGGGCGTCTCGATGGGCGCGCTCGGCGAAAAGCTCGCGGGCCGCGACGTGGCCATCGGCGTGATTCTCTCGCTCGCGCTCGGCTTCGGCCTGCTGTTCCTGCACTTCTTCACGTCCTACGCCACGCAGGTCACGGCGCTGCTGTTCGGCAACGTGCTCGGCGTGAACCGCGACACGCTCGGCGTGCTCGCGGCACTCGCGGTGGCGAGTCTCGCGGCGCTCGCGGCGATCATGCGTCCGCTGTTGTTCGCCTCGCTGCAGCCGGAACTGGCCGAAGCGAAAGGCGTGTCGCTGCGCCTCGTGTCGGTGCTGTTTCTCGGCATCGCCGCGCTCGCCGTGGCCGCGTGCACGCAGATCGTCGGCGTGCTGCTGGTGTTCACGCTGATGGTCGGCCCCGCCGCCGCCGCGCAGAACCTCACGACGCGCCTCTCGGCAGGCCTCGTGCTGGCCGCGCTGCTCGCGCTCGCGCAGGCGTGGATCGGCGTCGCGCTCGCCTACTACACCGACTGGCCGACGAGCTTCTGGATCACCGCGCTCGCCGCGTTCGTCTACGGCGCGAGCCTGATCGGCAAGCGGCAGTCGTAAGCTGCGCCGCGCGCACTCCAACGAAAAAAGGCGTTGTACCCGCGAGGGACAACGCCTTTTTTATCGCCTTCGTGGCGTGATTCGTGTCGCCGACGCCGCTACACGGCCTCGCCATCGCCCATGATGAAACGCAGCCGCCGCGACTCCTCGGCGTCTGCGAGCAGCGCCTCGAAACGCTGATCGGCGAGCCGCGTGAGCGCCGCGCTGGCGTCGGGCGTGGCGACGTCGAGATCGCGCAGGATCTGCTGATCGCCGCCCGCCTCGCTGTTCAGATGCAGATAGCGCTCGCGCAGTTCGCGCGCGCAGGTGGCCTGCGCCATGCGCTCCTGCGCCTCCATGCTCAGATCGAGCGCGGGCTGCGCCCATGCGAAGCCGCGCAGCGGCAGACGGCTCGGCACGCTCTTGTGGCGCACGCCCGTGGTGCCGACGCTCAGCATGCGCACCGGCGCGCCGCGCCGCTGGGCCTGGACGAGCGCGTGCGCGTCGGGACAATTGGCGGCCAGGCCGCCGTCCACGTGCCAGTCGTCGTCGAGCATGACGGCGGGGAAATGCGCGGGCGCCGCCGAGGTCGCGCGCGCGGCGGCGAGCAGCGAACAGGCATCGGCTTCGTCACCCGCGAGACCGCGGCTGCGCAGCAGACGGATCTCGCCGAGCGACCAGCTCACGGTCGTCAGCATGAGCGGCTTGTCGAGTTCGGAGAGCGGCGTGTGCGCGCGGCCGTCGAGACACGCGACGATCGCGCGTTCGAGCGGCTCGGCCGCGTACACCTTCTTGCTGAAGAGTTTCTGGAGCGTGCGCAGCGAGAGCTTCGGAAAAATCGACGGCCCCCACTGCGCGAGCATCGCGTGCAGCTCGCGCGCGCTCACGCCCGCCGCCAGCCCCGCCGCGAGAATGCCACCGACCGAGGTGCCCGCGATCAGGTCGAAACGCGCGCCGATCGGCCCGTCGCCGAACTTGCCGCTTTCCTCGATGCGCGCGAGCAGGCGCGCCGTGTAGAGGCCGCGAAAGCCGCCGCCCGACAGGCTCAGCACGCGGCAGCAGGCGGGCGCGGGCGTGAGGCGGCCGCCGGGCACGCGGAACTGGTCGTCCAGCGGATCCAAGGGCCTATTCCTCGAGCAGCGACACCACGCTCACCTGCAGCTTGCGCAGTTCGCGGTGGTACGCCTCTTCGGGCTCGACGAGCGTGCAGCCGTTCGCGACGGCCGTGGCGATCACCATGCGCGTGTCCTGACCGACCGCATGGCGCTTGCCGCCCTTCTCGATTTCGAGCGGCTGATGGCCGCGCCACTGTTCCCACTCGGCGGCCTCGGCCTGATCGAACGGCAGCAGCACCGAGCCGTCATCGACGAGCGCAGCCAGCCGCGCTTCGAGCGCCTTCCTGAAGGCGGCGCGGCGCGGCTCGCTGGTCTTGTGCTGCGCGATCACCTGGCGCGCGGCGGCCACGCTGATCACGCTGAGATTGATGTCGCGCGCCTTCACGCCGCTTTCCATCCATTTGCGCGACGCGGTGTCTTCGATACACATGTCGATGAGCGTATTCGTGCCCAACAGGAATCTCGGCATGGACGGCCTTTGTCTTGTAATGCCCCGAATGTCGATCGGTTGTTGTTATGAGGTGCGGTACGGAACCGCGGCCGCTCAACGCGGCACGCGGTAGTGGTCTTCGGCGTCGATCGACGCGTCGCGCGGCAGCTTGCCCGTGGCCGGCACCGAGGGCAGCCCAGCGAACACTTCCGCCACGGTGCGGTCGCTGACCGTGTTGGACATCAGCGCGACCGCCTGATCGAGACCGAGGATGATGAACGGCTCCTGGCCCTGGTTGACGATCTCCACCGAGCCCGACTTCACGCGCTTGAGCACGCTCGAATAATTGGTCTTGAACGCGGAAATGGGCGTGCCGGCCGCGTTGATGTCGGTGGCGCCGACGCGCGCGGCGATCGCCTTCACGGCCGCCTGGAAATCGACCATGCGGCGCTCGACGGTTTCCTTGCCGGCTTCCGGTTCGACTCGCAGTGCTCGCATGATCGTGACTCCAAAAATAAGAACTAACAGGTTCAACCTGACCAGATTCTAGTACCAACCTGACCAGATTTCCAAGTTTTGCAACGGGGTCGAATCCTGAGAAGCCGGACGCAAAAAAGGGCCGCGACGCGCTGCGTGACGGCCCTTCCGCTTTTGCGCGATCTCGATCCGCGTGGCTTACTTCAGTAGCACGCTCGCATGATGCGCGAGATGGTCCTCGATAAAGCTCTGGATGAAGAAGTAACCGTGATCGTAGTCTTCGTGACGGCGCAGCGTGAGCGGCTGACCCGCCGCCGCGCAGGCGGCCTCGAACACGTCCGGGTTCAACTGGTTCGCGAGGAACGCGTCGGCGAGACCCTGATCGACCAGAATGCCCGCCTCGAACTTGCGCGCGGCCTTCGCCACGAGTTCGCTCGCGTCGTACTGCTTCCACGCTTCGCGGTCGTCGCCGAGATAGCCGCTGAAGGCTTTCTCGCCCCACGGGCAGCGCGTGGGCGCGGCGATCGGCGCGAACGCCGACACCGAGCGATAGATCTCCGGATTACGCAGCGCGAGCGTCAGCGCGCCGTGACCGCCCATCGAGTGGCCGAAGATGCCGAGGCGTTCGCCGTCGATCGGCAGATGTTCGGTGACCGCCGCGCGCAGCTCGTCGCGCACGTACGAATACATGCGCCAGTGGGTCGACCACGGCTCGCGCGTGGCGTCGACGTAAAAACCCGCGCCCACGCCGAAGTCCCACGCATCGGCTTCGCCCGGCACGTTCGCGCCGCGCGGGCTGGTGTCGGGCGCAATCAGCGCGATGCCGTGCTGTGCGGCGAAGCGCTGCGCGCCCGCCTTGATCGGGAAGGTTTCCTCGGTGCAGGTCAGGCCCGCGAGATAAAAGAGCGCGGGCACCTTCGCGTTGCGCGCCTGCGGCGGCAGAAAGACCGAAAAGCGCATCGGCAGGCCGATGGTTTCCGACTCGTGCTTGTAGATGCGTTGCACGCCGCCGTAGCAGGCATGTTCTTCAATCAGGATCAGCATCCCGTTTTTCCTCCGCTCTCAGTCAGGAACTGACCGGTGCGAACCAGCTTCGCACCCGGCCATATAAATCGATAAAGCGCGCGTAGCGCTGCGCAAGCGCCGCGTCCTCGCGCGGCTGCGCGACGCGCGTCGATGCGGGCGCGAGCGCCGCGAGTTCGTCCATACGCCAGTGTCCGCACGCCAC
>NZ_JAAGPN010000426.1:0-233 GCF_017104805.1 Paraburkholderia sp. Ac-20347
ACAAAGTGAAGCAAGTGCGGTGCAGAGAGACAGAGTAGCAGGAGAGCAGGGAGAAGTGAGACAAGCGAACGATATATACAAGGAGCCAGCATGCGACAGTCGGTGAGCAAGACGTAGCATAAACAGGAAGACAGAAAGTCGGAGCAGTGTGAGCGAACGAGCAAAGGCAAAGTACATCGCATGATAATTAAACAGTAGACAAGAAACAAAAAATCAACGCTATTTTTTTTTTT
>NZ_JAAGPN010000427.1:0-4294 GCF_017104805.1 Paraburkholderia sp. Ac-20347
TCCGGGCGACGAGTCGATTTTGAATTCGTCGCACAGGCGGCGCGAGCCACCGAGTCCCAGGCCGAGGCCGTTGCCGCTCGTGAAGCCATCTTGCAGCGCGCGGTCGATATCGGCGATGCCGGGGCCGCGGTCCATGAACGTCAGCCGCAGGCCCACGCGCACGCCGGCCGTCAGCACTTCGACGCGCGCATCGCCGCCGCCGCCGTGCTGGAGCGTGTTGCGCGCGAGTTCGCTGGCCGCCGTCACGAACTTGGTCTGTTCGATCAGCGAAAAGCCGAGAGCGATCGCCTGATCGCGCACGATCTGGCGCAGCCGGACGATCTCCTCGTCCGAACGCAGGCTCACTTCAGCCACGGTCTGTTCGCTCGCGCCGGTGCCGTTCATGTCGAAAGCAAACGCCATGCTAGACGCGACGCTGCTTGAGCAGCGCCATGCCCTTGTCCACGTTCAGGGCGGTGCGCACGCCGTCGAGCGTGAGCCCCAGTTCGACCAGCGTGATCGCCACCGACGGCTGCATGCCGACCACCACGGTCTGTGCGTCGAGCACCATCGCCATCGCGGCGGTGTTGCTGATCATGCGGCCGATGAAGGAATCGACCACGTCGAGCGTGGAGATGTCGATCAGCACGCCCTTGGCCGAGTCCTTGACGATGCGCGCCGTGAGGTCGTCCTGCAGCGCCATCGCGAGACGGTCGTGCATGTCCACCTGGATCGTGACGATCAGGCAGTCGCCCATGCGCAGAATCGGAATTCGGTCCATCGCGCGTCCTCGTAGCTATCAGTGCGCGCCCGTGCGCGCGGCGGTCGTGGCGCTCACGCGGTTCACGCGGCTCGCGTGGTTCGCGTCATTCAAGAGACGGCCTTCGGCGTGACGATGGTCGAGCCGGTGCGTTGCAGCGCGACCGTGAAGGCGTCGGCGAGCGTGGATTTGGTGGTGACGTTGGTCAGATCGACGCCCAGATGCACGATGGTCTGTGCGATCTGCGGACGGATGCCGCTGATGATGCAGTCCGCGCCCATCAGGCGCGCGGCGGCGACGGTCTTGAGCAGATGCTGGGCGACCAGCGTGTCGACGGTCGGCACGCCGGTGATGTCGATGATCGCGAGACTCGCGCCGGTATCGACGATCTTCTGCAGCAGGCTCTCCATCACCACCTGGGTGCGCGCCGAATCGAGCGTGCCGATCAGCGGCAGCGCGAGAATGCCTTCCCACAGTTGCACGACGGGCGTGGAGAGTTCGAGCAGTTCCTCTTGCTGGCGCGCGATGATCGCCTCGCGGCTCTTCTGGAAGGCTTCGGTGGTGTAGAGACCGAGGCCGTCGAGCAGCAGATTGACCGACCAGCTCAGATCGGCGAGTTCGGCGGGCGCGCTCGCGAACGCCTCGCGCAGCCGCGCGTAGACCGGTTGCTTGAGCGAGAACACGAAGGTCGCGGTCTCGACCGGCGTGTAGCCCTGACGCGCGCGGTGCGCGGACATGTCGGCGAGAAAGGCGCGCACCGGCTCCCATTCGGGACGCGAGGCGTCGAGTGTGTCGGCGCGCGAGAGCGTGTCGAGAAAAACGTTGAGGAAGGCGGAGAACTGCTCGCGGATCTCGGCTTCCATCGCCAGACCGCGACGCAGGGCGATCGGCAGATGCAGGCGGATCCAGTCGGCCAGCAGGGCGTCGCGGTGCTGAGTCAGGACGTCCGCGAGGCGGCTCCGATCGGGCGTGGTCATACGATCTCCTCTCGTTTTCGGCGGTCTCATTTTCGAGACGGACCGATGCACCTTACACCATCCACCCGATTGAAGCTATTACGCATCCGGAAAAAGTTCGCGATCGCGAGGGGCTCGTTACGTGCCGCAGCGCACCTTCGCGACACGCCGGGCGTGCTGTAATCACGGGGTTTTTCGCTTTTTCACGCCGTGCTTGTAGTTTTTACAGTGTCGGGGTGTGGCGGCGACGAGAAAGCGGGCGCGCGGCTTCCGTGCGGTGGCGCACGCAGGGCGGAGGAAGCCGCTTTCGAGCGCTTCGCGGCGGCTCGCGCGCGACCCGGTTCGGGCTGGTACGGACATTGCTCTTTATAGCCCGCCACACACAAAAACGAGGAGAGGGGTGCAATATGAAGATCGATCCCGTTTCACGACAGGAATCGACGCCGGGGAGTCTCGCGAGCGGAACGGCAGGGGCCGTGTTCTCCGCATCGGGACTGCCGGACGCGCAATCCGGGGAAGTTCAGGGGGAAGACAGTGTTTCTGCCGGCGTGCTGTCTCGTTTGCTGTCACGCCTGTCATGGTGCGTCGCCTGGCTGTTCGGGCTCGAGGCGTTCTTCGCCGAGCCCACGGCGCAAGGCTGGCCGGGCGGCCGGGAGCAGGGTAGTGAGGGGAGGAAGCGCGATTGAGCTGTCGATAAGCGCGCAATCAGGGCCGGTGCGGCGGGAGTCGCGCCGGCCGTCACATGCGGGCAGGGCCGTCGGGTTTTGATCGAATCCGTTCATTTCGGACAGACGCCGACAGATGCTTTCCGCCACCGGGAAACATCTGTAACAAGTTTTCTTCATATGTAACGTAACGTAACAGCGCGCCTCGGATCACGCGCGGCGTTGCGTTACGCTTGCGCACTTCCGGTCTGCGACGCGGTTCTTCGTTCGCGTTGAGCCGATCTCATCACCGTAATTTCGACGCGGATTTCAACCCGCTTCCCGTGCCTTCCCAGTCTTCACGCGCCCGCGCGCTGCCCGCGTCGCGGCCGCCCTCGCGGCGACGCTTTAGACTGGACGCCAGCGGTTTCTGTGCCGCCAACGTGTCGCCAACGCGCCGCGCGCCGGCCCGCTTCCCCACGATCGAGACGGACGAGATATCGAATGAAGAAGCTCTTTTTGCTTGTCACGCTGTTTGCCTGCGGGTTCGGCGGCTTCGCCGCGGCCGCGCGCGCCGCGCAGGGCGTCGACCAGTCGGACCCGCAGGCGCTCATCAAGTCGGCGACCCAGCAGGTGCTCGACGAAGTCCGCACGCAGTCGATCGCGCCCGGCGATATCGCGCGCATTCGCGGCATCGTCGATCGCGACATCCTGCCGTACGTCGACTTCCGCCGCACCACGCGGCTCGCGATGGGACCGCACTGGCGCACCGCCACGCCCGCGCAGCAGCAACAGGTGATGGACCAGTTCCAGCTCCTGCTGATCCATCTCTACGCAGGCGCGCTCGCGCAGCTCAAGCCCGACCAGCAGATCGACTATCAGCCGATGCGCAACGCGCCCGGCGACACCGACGTGGTCGTGCGCACGCTCGCGCAGACGAGCGGCAAGCCCGTCGAGATCGACTACCGGCTCTACAAGACGCCGCAGGGCTGGCGGCTCTACGACCTGAACGTGCTGGGCGCGTGGCTGATCCAGACCTATCGCGCGCAGTTCAACGAGAAGATCCAGCAGGGCGGCGTGGACGGGCTGATCCAGTTCCTCAGCTCGCGCAATCAGGAACTGCAGGCGCCCAAACCCTGACGTTGCGCGCCGAGGCCGTTTCGAACTGCGCGCCGTCGCCTGCATGCGTTACGCTCACGTCCCGGCGCGCGTTTTGTTCTCGATGAGCGCGACGCTCGCCAACCCGTGCCAACCCGCGCCATCCCGCACCAACCTGCGCCAACCTGCGCCAACCGGCCCACGCCCGGGCGGCTACGATGAAAACCAGGCGGGCGCTGCTGCCGCCCGAACCCTTACCGCAACGCTGACCGCATCGCCATGAATTATCCGCAGCCGCCCGACGCGTCGTCTCGCCGACCGTCCGATTCCGCTTCCGACGGTCCGCATGCCGGTTCCGACGGCGCTTCCGAGCGCCTGTCCGACGACGGGTCCGGTCGTCCGTATGTCATGCCCTGGCAGATACCGCATCCCGGTTCCGCCGCGGGCCGCCGCAACCGCGTGTTCCCGCCGAGCACGCCCACGGTCCACACGCTCGCCTCGGTGATTACCGGCGTGGCGGTGGTCTGCGCGCTGTACTTCGGCCGTGCGGTGCTGATTCCGATCACGCTCTCGGTGCTGCTGAGCTTTCTGCTCGCGCCGCTCGTCAACACGCTGCGGCGCGTGCGCCTGCCCGAATTCCTCTCGATCCTGATCGCCGTGCTGGCCACGGTGCTCGCGCTGGCGGGCGTGAGCGCGCTGATCGGCGCGCAGCTCGTGCAGCTCGCCGCCGACCTGCCGCAGTATCAGGAAGAGATCGAGCAGAAAGTGCAGACGGTGCAGGAAAAAACCGTCGGCCGCGCCGATTCGCTGATGACGCGCGCCGCCGTCGCGCTGCAACGCGTGACGCCCACGCCGCC
>NZ_JAAGPN010000428.1:0-4248 GCF_017104805.1 Paraburkholderia sp. Ac-20347
TCGCGACCAGCACGAGCCGCGAAAAGCCCATTGTCTTCAGCGCGCGCGCCGCGGCGCCGACGTTGCCCGGATGGCTGGGCTCGACCAGCACGAAGCGCGTGGACGTGAAACCGCCGCGCAGCGGCTCGTGGGCCGCTTCGGCGGCATGTGAATCGGGGTGCTCCAAGATGAATCTCGTACGGCGTGGTCAGTGAAGCCTGTATGTTAGCGCGGCTCGCGCCCCCGGCCTATTGGGGACGCCGCGGGGACGGCGCGAGCGCGAGCCCCAAAGCCATTCCGCCACCGCCCGCCCCGCGCCCATCCGAAGTCTCCCGAAGCGGACCGAAAATCGGGTAAAATGCCAGATTCGCGCGCGTTTTCCGGTCAGCCGTCTGGCCGCAAAACCGGGTCCGCAAGACCGCCGCGCCCCGTTCTTATTCAATTCGTCTCCGTTGGCGGGACAGGTTCCGCGGCCGCCCGGCCCGCGCCCTGTCCAATCGTTAGACGCTTTATCTTTCGCACCACCGGTGCGCGTGCCGATGCGCGCGCCGGACAACAAGGATCCAGGCTCATGCATCCCATGCTCAACATCGCTGTCAAGGCCGCGCGCCGCGCCGGACAGATCATCAACCGCGCGTCGCTCGACCTCGACCTCGTGCAGGTCGCGAAGAAGCAGCACAACGATTTCGTCACGGAAGTCGACAAGGCGGCCGAAGCCGCCATCATCGAAACGCTCTCCACCGCTTACCCCGACCACGCGATCCTCGCCGAGGAATCGGGCGAATCGGCCCACGAGTCGGAATACCAGTGGATCATCGATCCGCTCGACGGCACCACGAACTTCATCCACGGTTTCCAGTACTACTGCGTCTCGATCGCGCTCGCACACAAGGGCATCGTCACGCAGGCCGTGGTCTATGACCCGACGCGCAACGACCTCTTCACCGCTTCGCGCGGCCGCGGCGCGTTCCTGAACGACCGCCGCATCCGCGTCGGCCGCCGCGACCGTCTCGCCGACGGTCTGATCGGCACGGGCTTCCCGTTCCGCGAAAAGGACGGCCTCGACAGCTACTGCGATCTGTTCGCCGCGATGACCAACGCCTGCGCCGGCCTGCGCCGCCCGGGCGCCGCCGCGCTCGATCTGGCGAACGTCGCCGCGGGCCGCATGGACGGCTTCTTCGAACAGGGCCTCAATCCGTGGGACGTCGCTGCGGGCGCGCTGCTCGTGACGGAAGCCGGCGGCCTGATCGGCAACTACACGGGCGACTCGGACTTCCTGCACGTCGGCGAAATCGTCGCGGGCAACCCGAAGATCTACGCGCAAATGGTGCCGATCCTCTCGAAGTACACGCGCATCAAGAAGGAAGCCTGAGCGCGCTGACGCCGTATCCGCGCTGCCGCCGCCGCGCATGAAGCCGTCAGGCGATTGCGAGGAACACTGCGGCGCGCAGCGGCCCGTGTCACAATCGGGCAAACTGGAAAAAGCAGGATCACGGCGACACAACCCGCGGGGGAAAGCGGCGACACGGCAGCGCGAACACGCGCCGCACGACGCCCACCCGCCACAACAAGCGGCTTCGGCCGCTTTTTTCGTCGTGAATCCGATGGGGTCGCGCGCCCGTTTCGCTCCGGTTGCGCGCCTGTCCAGTTCGATTGCGTTTCCCGCGCCGTGGTCGCCTGGGCCATCGAGCCGCCGTTCAACCGCTCCAACCCGCGATGAAAAAAGGCTTCTTCACGATCATCGCCGCGCAGTTCGTTTCGTCGCTCGCCGACAACGCGCTGCTGATCGCGGCAATCGCGTTGCTCACGGTGATCTCGTCGCCGGCCTGGGTCACGCCGCTCCTCCAGATATTCTTCACGGTCTCGTACGTGCTGCTCGCGCCCTTCGTCGGCGCGTTCGCCGACGCGCTGCAAAAGCGCCACGTGATGTTCGTCTCGAACGCGCTCAAGGCCGCCGGCTGCATGCTGATGATCGCGGGCGTGCACCCGATGATCGCGTACGGCGTGGTCGGCTTCGGCGCGGCGGCCTACTCGCCCGCAAAGTACGGAATCCTCACTGAATTGCTGCCCGCCGAGAAACTCGTCTCGGCCAACGCGTGGCTCGAATCGGCGACCGTGCTCTCGACCATCGTCGGCACCATGCTCGGCGGCGCGCTGGTCTCGACCTACGCGCAGCGTTTCGTCCAGCACCATCCGATGCCGCTGATCCACTCGGCCGCCGATCTCGCGATGCTCGCGGTCATGATCACTTATGCGATCGCGGCGCTCATCAACATCGGCATTCCCGATACGGGCGCGCGCTACGAGAACCGCCTCAAGGAACCGGCGCGGCTGGTGGGCGACTTCGTGCATTGTTTCAACGTGCTCTGGGCCGACAAGCTCGCGCAGATCGCGCTGTGGGTCACGACCCTGATGTGGGGCGCGGCCGTCACGCTGCAACTGCTGGTGCTCAAATGGGCCGACGCGAACCTCGGCCTCACGCTCTCGAAGGCCGCCGTGATGCAGGGCGTGACGGGCCTCGGGATCGCGCTCGGCGCGGGCGCGGCGGCGGCCTGGGTGTCGTTGCGCGCGTCGCTGCGCGTGCTGCCCGTGGGCGTGCTCTGCGGCGTTGTCGCCATGGCAATGGCGTTCTACAGCAAGAATCTGTTTCCGGCCGGCGAAGGCCTGCGCTTCGGCACCTTCGTGCTGCCCTTTTATCTGCTGTTCGCGTATCCGCTGATGATCGCGCTCGGCGCGCTCGCGGGCTTTTTCATCGTGCCGATGAACGCCCTGCTCCAGCATCGCGGCGCGACGCTGCTGTCGGCGGGCCACTCGATCGCCGTGCAGAATTTCAACCAGAACCTCGCCGTGCTGATGATGCTCGGCGCCTATGCGCTGCTGCTCACGGCGAAAATGCCGGTGCAATGGATCATCGTTGTATTCGGCGTGTTCGTGTCCGGCATGATCTGGCTCGCGATGCGACGCAGTGCCGCGAACGCACGCACCGTGGACCTGCAGGCGCTCGTCGACGAATGAGCGCACCGCCTGACTGGATGACGCGCGCAGGCGCTGGCCATCCGGCCAGGTTCACGCACCTCCCGCGCGGGTTACACTCACGCCCTGAACCTTAAGCAAGACACCGAGGATGGCTACACACACCGCAGGCGCAGCCGACATCGCGCAACACACTCCCATGATGCAGCAATATCTGCGCATCAAGGCCGATCATCCGGGCACGCTGGTGTTCTACCGGATGGGCGACTTCTACGAGCTGTTCTTCGAAGACGCGGAGAAGGCCGCGCGCCTGCTCGACCTCACGCTCACGCAGCGCGGCGCCTCGGCCGGCAATCCCATCAAGATGGCGGGCGTGCCGCATCACGCCTGCGAACAATATCTCGCCAAGCTCGTGAAGCTCGGCGAGTCGGTGGCGATCTGCGAACAGATCGGCGACCCGGCCACGTCCAAAGGACCGGTCGAACGCAAAGTCGTGCGCGTGGTCACGCCCGGCACGCTGACTGACGCGGCCCTGCTTTCCGACAAGAACGACGTTTATCTGATGGCCGTCTGCCCCGGTCACAACCGGCGCGGCGCGACCGTCAACGTCGGTCTCGCGTGGCTCAATCTGGCAAGCGGCGCGCTGCGCCTCGCGGAAGTCGCGCCCGAACAGGTCGCGGCGGCCTTCGAGCGCATCCGTCCCGCGGAAATTCTCGTTGCGGAAATGCCCGCGGAATCGTCGGGCTGGGCGCCGCCTTCCGCAGGATCGGGCACTACGCCGGGCGCACTGACGCGCGTGCCCGCCTGGCACTTCGACGTCGCGTCGGGCCGCCAGCGTCTGTGCGATCAACTCGACGTCGCGAGCCTCGACGGCTTCGGCGCGCAGACGCTCACGAGCGCCTGCGGCGCGGCCGGCGCGCTGCTGCTTTATGCGGCGGCCACGCAAGGCCAGCAGTTGCGTCACGTGCGCAGCCTGAAGGTCGAGGCGGAATCGGAATATATCGGCCTCGATCCGGCCACGCGGCGCAATCTCGAACTCACCGAGACGCTGCGCGGCACCGAGTCGCCCACGCTGTGTTCGCTGCTCGATACCTGCAGCACGACCATGGGCAGCCGTCTGCTGCGTCACTGGCTGCATCATCCGCCGCGCGACGCGGGCATCGCGCAGACGCGCCAGCAAGCCATCGGCGCGCTGCTCGACGCCCCGCCGCCCGCCAGTGTGGATGCCCTGCGCAGCGCACTGCGTCAGATCGCCGACGTCGAGCGCATCACCGGTCGCCTCGCGCTGCTGTCGGC
>NZ_JAAGPN010000429.1:0-4421 GCF_017104805.1 Paraburkholderia sp. Ac-20347
CGCGGCATCGCGCAGATGATCGATGCGCAGATCGCGCGCGAGCGCGTCGATCAACCCCGCGTTCGCGCCCTGCCCGTCGCCGCACGCGTAACGGCCGAGCGCGAGCAGCGTGTCGCGCCGCTGCGTGCCTTGCGGCGACGCGCCGAACGTATGCAGCCCGTCGCGGATCTGCGCTTCCTTCAGCTCGCACAGATACGCGTCGGCGCGCGTGAGCAGTGCGTCCTCGGCGTCGACGCTGGTGGGCGCGTCGATGCTCAATTCCTCGTGCAGCTTGTGCTCGACGATCGTCGCGAGAATGGTCTTGCGCAGCAGCTTCGCGCGGCGCGGATCGACCATCAAGGCTTCGTAATACTCGTCGACCTGACGTTCGAGATCCTGCAGCGGCCCGTAGTTTTCGGCGCGCGTGAGCGGCGGCATCAGGTGATCGACGATCACGGCCTGCGCGCGGCGCTTCGCCTGGCTGCCCTCGCCCGGATCGTTGACGATGAACGGATACAGATGCGGCAGCGGGCCGAGCACCATGTCCGGCCAGCACGTGTGCGCGAGCGCGACGCTCTTGCCCGGCAGCCATTCGAGATTGCCGTGCTTGCCGACGTGCGCGATCGCATCGATGCCGAAGGTCTCGCGCAGCCAGAAGTAGAACGCGAGATACGCGTGCGGCGGCACGAGGTCGGCGTCGTGATAGTTCGCGTAGCTGTCGTCGCCGCGCGAACGCGACGGTTGAATGCCGACGAACACCTGCCCGCAGCGCCAGCCCGCGATCATGAAGCGTCCACGGCGCACGCCCGGGTCCTGCTCGGGCGCGCCCCAGCGCGCGATCAGCGCGTTTTGCGCCTCCACGGGCAGTTGCGCGAAATAGCGCCGATAGTCGTCGAGCGCGAGACTCTGAAACGCGGGCCGCAGCGCGCGCGTGTCGGGATCGTTGGTCACGCCCTGCGTGAGCGTGTCCATGAGCGCTTCGCCGTCCTCGGGCAGATCGGCGACGCGATAGCCTTCGTCGCGCAACATGCGCAGGATATTCACCACCGACGCGGGCGTATCGAGCCCCACGCCGTTGCCGATGCGCCCTTCGCTCATCGGATAATTCGCGAGCACGAGCGCGAGCTTTTTCTGCGCGTTCGGCTGCGTGCGCAGGTGGCACCAGCGGCGCGCGAGTTCGGCCACGAAAGCCACGCGCTCCGCATCGGGCTGATAGCGCACCACGTCGACCTGCGTGTGCTTGCAGTGATACGCGAGACCCTTGAAGCTGATCGCGCGCGTGATGACGCGGCCATCCACTTCGGGCAGCGCGATATGCATGGCGATGTCGCGCGAATTCAGGCCGTGGTTGTCCTTGACCCAATCGTCGCGATTGCCGCCGCTCAGGATCACCTGCAGCACTGGCGCGTCGCCCGCGAGCGCGAGCGGTTCGGGGTCGTCGAGCGCCGAGGCCGCGAACGCCGTGGTGTTGAGCACGAGCGCGATGTCGTGTTCGGCCGCGAGACGGTCGAGCACGTCGCGGCTGATCGCGTCCTTGAGCGAGGTGATGGCGAGCGGCAGCGGATTGAGTCCGCGCGCGAGCAGCGCCTCGATCAGCGCATCGAATGCGGCCGTGTTCGCGGCCTGCAGATGCGCCTTGTAAAACAGGATCGCGACGACGGGCGCGCCGGGTGTCCAGCGCGCGCGCCAGTCGTCGACGGTCGCCACGTCGCGCGCCGGATGATAGATCGCGGCGGCGGGCAGCACGACCGGCGGCGCCGGTTCGCTGCCCCAGTCGAACGCGCGCCACGCGAGCGCGCGCAGAAAACCTTCGGCATTCGCCGCGCCGCCTTCACGCAGATAACGCCACAAAAGGCGGCAAAAATCCGGCTCGGCGCGGCTCCTGGCGATCAGGTTCGGGTCTTCCTGCAAGTCGCCCGAGAACATCGCGAGCAGTTGCCCGCGCTGCTCCGCGAGCGACACGACCTGCTCGATGCCGTAAGGCCAGTAGGCTTCGCCGCCCAGATGATCGACCACGACCACGCGCGCATGCTTGAGCACGTCGTCGATATAAAAATCGACCGACGCGTTCTGGCGCAGATACGTGACGTTCGCGAGCCGCACGCCCGGAAAACCTTCGGGCAGGCGCGGCACGACGCTCGCCAGCAGCGCGAGCGTGGTGTCCGCCGAACTCAGTACGACGATCTCGGCGGGCTGCTGATCGATGCGGATCACGCCCTGCGTGTCGTCGACGAAACCGCCCGGCGTGGTGCGCAGCAAATGCATGGGTGTCGCTCGTTGAACTGCGTGCTGCGTGTTATTGCGCGGCCGCGGATTGCACCGCGTTTTGCTCATCAGCCAGCGCCGCGTCGAACGCGCCTTGCAGCGTGGCGGCGTCGAGGTCCTCGCCGATCAGCACGAAGCGGCTCGCAAGCGGCTGCGCCGCGCTTTCCTGCGCGTTCCAGCGGCGATCGAAATAGCTGTCGAAGCGGCGGCCCACGCCCTGAATCACGAGGCGCATCGGCGCGCCCGGCAGCGCGGCGAAACCCTTCACGCGATAGATCGTGTGCGTATCGACGAGCTTTTGCAGCGCCGCGACCGCCGCGTCGCGCGACGACACCTGCGCCTCGACCACGACGGAATCGAACTCGTCGTGATGATGGTCGGCGTCGTCGGCGGAACCGTGGTGATCGTGGCGCAGATGAATGCTTTCCTCCGACGCCGCTTCGAGACCGAGCAGCGTGTGCAGGTCGAGCTTGCCGTGCTGCGCGCGCACGATCTTCACCTGCGGCGGCAGTTCTTCGCGCAGCTCCTCGATGAGCGCGTCCTGCGCAGCGGCGTCGATCAGATCGGTCTTGTTCAGGATGACGAGATCGGCGGCCGACAGTTGGTCTTCGAACAGTTCGTGCAGCGGCGATTCGTGATCGAGATTCGGATCGGCCTTGCGCTGCGCATCGACGGCTTGCGGGTTTTCCGCGAACTGGCCGCTCGCGGCGGCGGGACCGTCGACCACCGTCACGACCGCATCGACGGTGAAGGCGTTGCGGATCGACGGCCAGTTGAAGGCCTGCACGAGCGGCTTGGGCAGCGCGAGGCCCGAGGTTTCGATCAGCACGTGGTCGATGTCGCCGCGGCGTTCGAGCAGTTGCTCCATCACCGGGAAGAATTCTTCCTGCACGGTGCAGCAGAGGCAGCCGTTGGCGAGCTCGTAGAGCTGGCCTTCCGTTTCGTTGCCGTTCTCGTCGCAACCGATACCGCAGCCGCGCAGGATTTCGCCGTCGATACCCAGTTCGCCGAATTCGTTAACGATGACCGCGACGCGCAGGCCACCCGCGTGCTGAAGAATGTGGCGCAACAGCGTGGTTTTGCCGCTGCCGAGGAAGCCCGTGACGATGGTGACGGGGATTTTGCGCATCTGCATGAGGAAGCTCCTTCGGCGCATGGGCCGCAGGTGAGGTGCGCCGCGCCGTGCGCGTCGCGTGTGAGCGTCGTGGCGGATGGATCGTCGCGTGGCGTGCGACGGCACATGCAATCAGCGAAGTCCGCGACGTGCGCAAAGCACGGGATCGCGGCGCGCTGCATGACGCCATCGGTGACGATACGTGACGAAACAACCGGCCTGGACGCGCCACGGGCGAGGCCCGGCATGACGCATGAAATCATGGACGCGGCGCCGCAACCCCGCAGCGCGCATCCCGCGTATCTGGCCGGTATCCGGACTGACGAGTCACGCCGCCTCGCCTTCCCGCGCGGCGCGCCATTCAGGCGCGCTTCGCACAGTGGCCATGCATGCGGCGCATGCGATGAAGCGGCTTGCATCGACCTTGCGGACGATGCGCTCGTTGTACCGTTGCGGGTGCAGTTCAGGTTGGCCGTGCCCGTGGCGGGATGGCTCCCTGATTCCCGTTTAACTGCGTGCGAAACGTACGCGCACGCGAGCACCAGAGTGCGTGCGAGTGTAGGCGCGGGTGGGCTGCGCGTCAACCTGGACGGGCGACTGGCGGGGGCCGCGGGGCGCAGGCCTTTGACCCGCGATGCCGCCCTTCCGAGCCGCGAGACGCGAAATGGCTGTGCTATCGTATGCGCGCATTTGCGCCGTTTTCGGCTGTTTTCGGCCGATTCCCGCTTTTTCCACGCATCACGCCCCCGACTTTCCGCGCTCCGTGACTCCCGCCCCGCCCGCCGACTGCTTGCCCGATGCCGCCCCGGCAGCGGACAATGCGGCGCCGCTCGCCCAGGCGATCGCGCTCGCGATGGGCATCGGCTGCCGCCAGGGCGTGTCGGTAGCGCAGATCGAGGCCGCCGTGCGGGCCGCGCTCGGCGCATGGCCGCTCGCGCGCGTGCGCGCCGTGGCGACGCTCGACGCGAAAACCGGCGAGCCCGCATTGCGCGCGTTTTGCGCGGCGCACGGGCTGCCGTTGCAGGGATTTACGCGCGAGCAGGTGCAGACGATGGCGCAGCAA
>NZ_JAAGPN010000430.1:0-4383 GCF_017104805.1 Paraburkholderia sp. Ac-20347
TAGCTGGGACGACGCGCAACGCCGCGCCGCCCGCCTCGCGCTGCTGCTCGATCCCTGCGTGGCGCACGAGATCGTCGTGCAACGCGGCGCGTCGCGCGTCATCGATTCCGAAACCTCACCGCGAGCCCAGCCGTATGCATGAAATGGCCATCGCGCACAGCATTCTGGACCTCGTCGAGCACGAGGCCGCGCGCCAGCACGCTACGCGCGTGCGCACGCTCGAACTGGAAATCGGGCAACTGGCCAACGTCGATGTGGGCGCGCTGCGCTTCGCGCTCGACGTCGTGCTGCGCGACACGATCGCGCACGGCGCGCGTCTGGAAATCGCCGAACCGCCGGGCCAGGCGTTCTGCCTGCGCTGCGGCGACGAGGTGGCGCTCGCGCGCCGCGGCGAACCCTGCGCCGCCTGCGGCAGCTACCAACTGGCCGTGACCGGCGGCGACACCTTGCGCGTCGCCGGCATGATCGTCGACTGAGTGCGTCGGCGTGAGTAACGCGTCCGGTTCGCGCCGGACGCATCGAGAAAGGACATCATCATGTGTACGACCTGCGGCTGCGGCCCGGACAACGTGCGTATCGAAGGCGCGCAGATGCGTGAGCCTTCGCACGAACACGAACATGCGCACGGACACGATCACGGACATCCGCACGCGCATCCGCACGATCACGACCACACGCACGATCACGCGCACGATCACAACCACGCGTCCGGCCGCCGCGTCCGCATCGAGCAGGACATCCTGCGCGAGAACGACCGTTACGCGCTGGCCAATCGCACGCGTCTGCGCGCACACGGCGCGTTCGCACTGAACCTCGTTTCGAGCCCCGGCTCGGGCAAGACCTCGCTGCTGGTGCGCACGATCGAAGCGCTCAAGGACGAACTCGCGATCGCCGTCATCGAAGGCGATCAGCAGACCTCGAACGACGCCGAGCGCGTTCGCGCCGCCGGCGCGCCGGCCGTGCAGATCAACACGGGCAAAGGCTGTCACCTCGACGCGCACATGGTCGGTCACGCGCTCGACCGCCTGCCGCCGCTCGACAACAGCCTGCTGCTGATCGAGAACGTCGGCAACCTCGTCTGCCCGGCGTCGTTCGATCTGGGCGAGGCGCACAAGGTCGTCGTGCTCTCGGTGACGGAAGGCGAGGACAAGCCGCTCAAGTATCCCGACATGTTCGCCGCCGCCGACCTCATGCTGCTCAACAAGACCGATCTGTTGCCGCACCTCGATTTCGACGTCGACGCCGCGCTCGATTACGCGCGCCGCGTCAATCCGCGTATCCAGGCGCTGTGTGTGTCCGCGCGTTCGGGCGAGGGTTTCGCGCAATGGCTCGACTGGATTCGCGCGGGCTGCGGCGCGGCGCGCGCGCTGCGTCCGGACACGCGCTAGGCGTGCAGTCAGCGAGGACATCACGGCGATGAAGCGAGAGCAACTGCGCGTGAGCGGGATCGTGCAAGGCGTCGGGTTCAGACCGTTCGTCTGGCGGCTCGCGCAACGCTTCGGTCTGGCGGGCGAGGTGCGCAACGACGCGAGCGCCGTGCGGATCGATGTGCAGGGCACGCACGCAGCGCTGGGCGCGTTTCGCGCAGCGCTCGCAAGGGAAGCGCCGCCGCTCGCGCGCATCGATGCGATCGACACCGAACACGCGCAACCGCACGATACGGCGGCGCGCCAGGGTTTTCGCATCGTCGAAAGCGGCGAGACGCACGCGCGCGACGGCGAAATGGCAACCGATAGCGCAATCTGCCACGCCTGTCTCGCGGAGATCTTCGACGCGGGCGACCGCCGCCATCGTTACGCGCTGAACAGTTGCTGCGATTGCGGCCCGCGCTACACCGTCACGCGCAGGCTGCCGTTCGACCGCGCCAACACGAGCATGGCGCCGTTCGCGCCGTGCGCCGACTGCGCCGCCGACTACGCCGATCCCGCGAACCGGCGCTTTCACGCCGAACTGATCGCGTGCCCCGTCTGCGGACCGCGCTTGCGTTTCGAAGCACCGCTGGGCGACGCGCGCCTCGATGATGCCGATCACGCCGATCCCGTCGCTGACGCGTGGCGAGCGATTGCGCGCGGCGAGATCGTCGCGGTCGAAGGGCTCGGCGGCTTCCAGCTGATCTGCGACGCGACGCAACCCGACGCCGTCGCGCGCTTGCGCGCCCGCAAGCGGCGGCCCGCGAAACCGTTCGCGCTGCTCGCGCTCAACGCATCGCCAGGCGGCGCGGCCGATCTGCTCGCCGCGACGCTCTTCATCGACAGACTGGTTCAGCACCGCATCGGCGGGAGGACGGTTTCATGGAACAACTGACATTCGACTATCCGGCGCAGCGCGCCGTGACCACGCGCGCGCATGTGGGCGTGGTGGGTTCGGGCGATCTCGAAGTGCTGCTGCAGCCCGCCGCCGGCATGCAGGCGCGCGTGGTCGTGCACACGAGCGTGGACGGCTACAGCCACATCTGGAAGAGCGTGCTCGACCGCTTCTTCACGCGCTACGACGGCGCGGCGCTCATCGAGATCAACGACTTCGGCGCGACGCCCGGCGTCGTGGCGCTGCGGCTCGCGGAAGCCGTCGAGGCCGCGCAGGACGATGCGCAGAACGGCGCGCAAGGAGCGACATCGTGAGCATGGCTAATCAATCCGCGCTGCTGCGCGACAGCTTCATCGAGCTGAGCGCGCGCGAACGCGCCGCCGCCGTGCTCGACGCCGGCACGTTCCGCGAATTGCTCGGACCGTTCGACCGCATCGAATCGCCGTGGCTGCCGCTGCAAGGCATTGTCTGCCAGGCCGACGACGGCGCGGTGATCGCGCGCGGCACCATCGACGGCCAGCCCGCCGTGGTCGCCGCAATCGAGTCGGCGTTCCAGGGCGGCAGCATCGGCGAAGTCTCGGGCAGCAAGATCGCGGCGGCGCTCGAACTCGCGCTCGCCGACTGCGAGCGCGGCAAGATCGTGCGCCCCGTCGTGCTGTTCGAAACCGGCGGCGTGCGCCTCCAGGAAGCGAACCTCGGCCTCGCCGTGATCGCCGAAATCCAGTCGGCCATCGTCGCGCTGCGCCGTCACGTGCCGGTCGTCGGCGTGATCGCGGGCATGGTGGGCTGCTTCGGCGGCATGTCGCTCGCGGCCGGTCTGTGCTCGTATCTCGTGATGACGAAGCAAGGCCGCCTCGGCATGAACGGCCCCGAAGTGATCGAGCAGGAAGCGGGCATCGAGGAACTCGACGCCAGCGATCGCCGTCGCGTGTGGCAGCTGATCGGCGGCGAGCAGCGCGCGCGCACCGGCTTTGCGGACGCGCTCGTGGAAGATGCCGTCGACGACGTGCGCGACGCCGTGCGCGCCGCGTTCGCGCAGGGCGTGCCGGCGGCGCATCGCACCGAGCAGGTCGCGGCCACGCTCGCGAAGCTCGCGCAGATCGATCCCGCCGGCGTGACGCCCGACACGATGCGCGCCGTCTTCGGCCCGTCGCCCTTCAACGCCTCGCGCACGCACGGAGAAACCGCATGAGCGAATCGACCTTGAATCGCGGCGCGCGCTGGCTGCGCGCGCTCGCGGGCCAGCAGCCGGACGGTGTGAACGGCGCGTGCGTGCAGTACGCCGACGCGCCGCTCGGCGGCGAGACCGCGCGCTTCATCACCGTCGCGCCCGATGCGAACAACCGTTTTCCGCGCGCACGGGACAACGTGGTCGGGCTCGAACAGGGCTGGCGTCTTGCGCAAGCGGTGCGCGAAGCCATCGACGCGGACACGGCGAGCGGCACGCGCCGCCCGATCGTGGCGATCGTCGACGTGAAGAGCCAGGCTTATGGTTATCGCGAGGAAATGCTCGGCATTCATCTCGCGTGCGCCGCCGCCGTCGATGCTTATGCGAGCGCGCGGCAGGCCGGTCATCCCGTGGTCGCGCTGATCGTCGGGCCTGCGATGTCGGGCGCATTTCTCGCGCACGGCTATCAGGCCAACCGCATCGTCGCGCTCGACGCGCCCGGCACGATGGTGCACGCGATGGGCAAGGAAGCGGCGGCGCGCGTCACGCGGCGCAGCGTCGAAGACCTCGACGCGCTCGGCGAAAAGATCGTGCCGATGTCGTATTCGATGGCCTCGTTCGCGAAGCTCGGCCTGCTCGACGAACTGATCGGCGACGTCGATGCCGACGCGCCCAGCGACGCGCAGATCGCCCGCGTGCGCGACGTGCTCGCGCAGAAGGTGCATGAAGCGCGCGGCGACACGAGCGGTCTCGCGCATCGTCTGCAAGGCGAGGCGGCGCAGCGCACGCGCGCGGCGTCGATCGAAGTGCGCAAGCGGCTTGCGCAACAGTGGGACGCGAACTGATGCGCGTGTGCGCCCCGCCGCCGTTCGCCGCCAGCGCGCTGCGCGCGAGCGTGGGTGCGGGCGGTG
>NZ_JAAGPN010000431.1:0-4276 GCF_017104805.1 Paraburkholderia sp. Ac-20347
AGTCCGTCGGCGCCGGGCTGTTCGGCAACCGCGGCGCCGTCGGGCGCACCGGCGCCCGGCAGACCGCGTCCGCGCTGCGCCATTTCGAGGTTGGTGACCTGGCGTTCGAGCGACTGGATCTGACGCTGCTGCTCGTCGACGACGCGCATGAGCGTGTTGAGCCGGTCTTCGACCGACTGGCCTTGCAGTGCTTGCGCGTTGGCGGTTTGCGCGAGCGAGAAAATAAGGACTGCTGCTGGAATGGCGGCCAGCGAGAAACGCGGCAGCGCCGTCTTGGACATCATGTTCATTTTTCTTCCCCCGGATCGAATGCGGGCGCTTGACGAAACCCCCTGGTTCCGCACCCGCGCACGTCGATGCACTTTCCCGATACGTCTTCGCGGGGCCTTCGCCCGCGTTGTTGTGTCTCCTTGCTGGTCTCCTCGCACGGACCGTCGTTGGCGGATGACGGTCCGGCGTTTGTTCGTTATGCGTCAGTCGTTGGCGGTCGCAATCGGTGCTTGTTTCTGCTTCTCGTTCTTGAATCTTGTTCTTGCTGTCTGCTGTTCGTGTTCGTTGTCGGGCGTTGCTGGCTACGTTCGCTTCATGCGTCGGCGCGACCGGTTGTTTGCATCGTCAGTGAATGTTGCGCAGCGCCTGAAGCACGCCGGTCTGCCGGATCATTTGCGCGCTCATCTGCTGCGTCTGCAGATTGAGCTGCAACTGATTGGCGACCTGCTGGTTATTACCCGCGACCTGCAGCAATTGCGCGATCGCGCCGGCCTGTTGCGCGCCGCTCGGGACGATGTTCTGCGTCGCGATCCCCGCGGGCGTCTGCAGCGTCACGTTGATGCCGTTGCTGCCGAACGCGATGCCGGCGCGAATCGTGCCGTTCGCGTTCTGCGCCGAGGCGCTCGACTGGTTCATGCCGGCCGTGCTGGCGAGCAGCGAGCTGGCACCGCCGAAGTCGATGGTCGCGCCGTTGACGCCCACGTTGCTGTTGCCGGCGACCTGGGTGATCTGCGAGACGCCGTTGACCGTCACGTTCTGGCCGCCCGTGGCCGATGTGTTCGGCGAGGCGCCGCTGTTGGCCGTCGTGGTGCCGGTCGGATCGGTCACTTTCGCGAGGCTCTGCACGGTCGCGCTCAACTGGTTGGCGGCGTTCTGTGCGACCGTGAGCGAGCCCTGCGCCACGGCCGTCGCGCCGTTCGGCAACTGCCATTGCGACAGCACGCTGAGGACGAACCCGGAGATCATGTTGCTGCCGGCGTACTTGCCGGTCTGGTGCGCGAGCACGTCGTCGCCGACGGGTTCGCAGCGGACAGGCTGGGCATCGGCGCCGCCTGCCGACAGGAACGCAGGCGCACCGGCCTGGGTTGCTGCGAGGCTTTCGGCTGCCGACGCACCGCTCGCATAAGCGCAGGCGAGCGCGCAGATGCCTGCCGCGATGCCACACTGAGAGAGGTTGCGTTTCATGACTCTTGTCTACGTCAGAACATGACGGCCTTGTCGAGGCCGTATTCGAAGAAAGGCGTCGCGGCCGTGCCGTTGAGCAAGGCTTGTTCGCGCAGCTTCAGCGCCAGCGACTCGTTGTTCTGCAACAGCGGAGAGTCCTCCAGGAACGGTTTGCCGAGCACGGCGAAGACGAGGCCATTCCACGTCTTCGCGAAGTCGTCTTCGGCAAGGATGCGATTGCCCAGTGCGGGATCTGCGATGAACACACGGCCGTTTTCGGCGTGCTTGACGATCACGAAGTGCTCGTAACCGTCGATGTTCATCAGCACGAGCACGGGAATCTGCAGGTGATAGAGCGCGTCGGTATTGACGCGGAAGCCGCGCCCGCGCAGTCCGATCGTCTCGACGAACTTCTTCATGTCGAGCATGGAGAAGCCGTTCTTGACGACCACGTCGGGCGTGGAGTAGACCATCATGCGACGAATCATTTCGGGTTCCGGAATATCGATTCCGTAGCCGTATTTGAGCAGTGTCGCGAGTGCGGCCGCACCACAGCTGTAGTCGTATTGCTGATTGACGATGCTGGTGTAGCGGATGTCCTTCATCGACCGCACGTGCATCTTCACCGGCACGCCCGCGAGATGCGTGGCGTCGATGCTCGATTGCGCGCGGCAAGGCGTGAGAGCCGCGGTGACGGCGAACGTCAGCGCGACAAGGCACAGCCTGGACGCCGGGGACGACAAAGGCCCGGACATGGTGGTCTCCTGCTGTTGAACGCGCCGGCCGCTGATGCCGCAGCCGGCGCGTGCACTACCCCTGACTACTTATTTGCCGACAACCGGCACGCTCATGGCCGCGATGGCGAGGCCGTTGTGCTGGACGTTGCCGACGCCGCCGGCGATGTTCACGCCGATGTTGCCGGTTGCGTTGGCGAGCGCGCCTGCACCCAGCGTTGCCGTACCCGCGAAGCTGCCCTTGAAGGACGTGTCGGCGGTCTGGCTGGTCTGGTCGGTTGCGACCATCGCGTACGAAGCGTTGTCGCCGCTCGTCGTGGTGGAAGCTGCCAGGCTGTTGTTCTGCGCGTTGCCGACACCCGATGCCACGTTCACGCCGATGTTGCCGGTGGCGCTAGCCAGAGCGTTGTTGCCGACGCTGGCGTTGAGCATGTAGTTGTTGACCTTGACGTTGCCGCTGGAGGCTTGCGTGTTGAAGATCTGCGCATTGCCGAACACATTGCCCGCGTCGACGGCGGCGAGCGATGCGTCGTTGCTTTGCGCGTTGTTCACGCCTTCGGCGATGTTCACGCCGATGTTGCCCGAAGCGCCCTTGGCTGCGCCGTCGCCGGTCGTGGCCGTCAGCGTGTTGGCCGGCTGGTCGTTGTAGTGCTGCGTGATCGAGCCCGTCACCGTCACGTCGGTCGTGGCGAGCGAGGAGTCGATGCCCCACTTGATCGAGCCGCCTTCGTTCGTCTTCGACGACGACACTTCATAGCCCGATTCCTGCGCGCCCACCGCTGCGTAGCCCGAACCCTGGGAAGCCTGATAACCCCAGCTCTTGCCCTGGCCCGAACCTTCCGTGCCTTCGAAGTAGCCACCGATGCCCGAGCCCTTGGCATAGCTCGATTCGTTGTAGCCGGCCGAGAAGCCGCCTTGTGCGTGGAAGGCGTCGTAACCCGAATGCGGGCCGTTGTAAGCGACGTAGCCCACCGAGCCGCCAGCGTGGCCGCCGGCGGAGATATGGCCGCCCTGGCTTTGGTTCTGGTTGTAGAAGTAGCCGCCGATGCCGGAGCTTTGCTGGCTGTATTCATAGCCGCCGCCCTGGACCTGGCTGCTCTGCTGGCCGTAGACGTAGCCAGCCGAAGCCTGATAGCCGGCCGCAGCCGTCTGCTTCGACGAGCTCCACGTCGACGCGTTGACGAAGGCCGAGCCGCCGCCCTGGGCCGAGGTGTACGAATTATTGATGTGCGTGGTCACCGAGCCGCTCGTGTAGTTCGAGGGATTCGGGTTCATCGTGATGTTGTTCGACGTGACCGTCTGATTGTTGTTGACCACGGCGCCGGCCGTGCTGCTGACGTCGACGCAGCCGAACAGCGTGACCCAGCCTTCGATGCCTACGCGTTCGCCGACGATGGTGGCGTTGAAGATGTACGGATCTTTCGGGCTGGCAAGGGCGCTACCGGAAACGGCGGCGAGGACTGCTGCAGCGATGAGAGTGCGCTTCATGATTTCGCTCCGATACTGATTGGTCATTTAGAAAAGAGTGCCCGCCGGGGGACGGAGCACAAAACTGTTTGCCGTAGCGTTACCGGCGCCAGCGGTCTGGTTCACCTGTACGAGACCCGTTGCATTCCTGAAAGCCGAGCTGGCAATGCCGGCCTCACGAATGCCACTGGTCTGCACCATTTGCCCCCTACCGCCGTTCGATGCAGCCGCCGCGGACAGATCGCCATCCGAGACGGTTTCAACACCCAGCGCCGCAGTGCCGATCTGGGCACTGTTGCTCTGGAGATTCGCGACGCCCGCCGACTGGTTCACCATCACCGCGCCGGACGTGTTCGCAAAGGCGTTGCTGCCGATCGTGGCCGTGGCGTTGTTCAGCCGTGCCGCGGCGCCCGCGCCTTGCGAGATGAGGTTGCCGTTGACGACCACGGAGCCGCCCGTGGCGATCGTCAACTGATTGGCTTGTGCGTTGTTCAGACCCGTGGTCTCGTTGACCGCGACCGCGCCGGTCGTGCCGGTCGCCGCGCCTGGGGCGATCACCGAATAGCCGCTCACGACGGCCTGGGCGTGCGCCGCGCCGCTGGCGGCGAAAGCCGCGCCGAGTGCGAGCGAAACGACTAGAC
>NZ_JAAGPN010000432.1:0-237 GCF_017104805.1 Paraburkholderia sp. Ac-20347
AAGGATCACGAGAGCAATCATAACGATTACAATATGGACTAAAGCACACGAAGCCACGGACAGATGCAGACTGGGACGGTACCACGGGTGTGGATGCGAGTGAGATAAAGCTCCTCGACTCTGTAGTAGCACCTGTACAGGCAAGGTTCGCACAGGTCAGAAGTGATAACTAAGTAGCTGATTGTCACTTAAACGTAAAGGTCGTAAAGGGTCATTTGAGAAATGTTTTTTTTTTTT
>NZ_JAAGPN010000433.1:0-4096 GCF_017104805.1 Paraburkholderia sp. Ac-20347
TCTGGCGTTGCTCGCCGCGGTTGCCGCCGTTGTTTCCACCATTGTTGCCACCGGCGTTCGCGCGACCTTCACCGCGACCTTCGCCACGGCCTTCGCCGCGATTACCGCCTTCACGCTGGCCGCCACGCGGCGCACCGCCGTTCGACGCACCGCGTCCCTGGCCTTGCTGGCTCTGACCTTGACCCTGACGCTGACCACGGCCTTGCTGCTGGCTACGGCGCTGGATCGGCTCGGGCTTGGCGTTCGGATCCGGCTCGAAGCCCGGAATGACTTCCTGCGGCACGGCGCGCTTGATGAGCTTCTCGATGTCCTTGAGCAGCTGGTGTTCGTCGACGCAAACGAGCGACACCGCTTCGCCCGTCGCGCCCGCGCGGCCCGTGCGGCCGATACGGTGCACGTAATCCTCGGGCACGTTCGGCAGATCGTAGTTGACCACGTGCGGCAGCTGATCGATGTCGATGCCGCGCGCCGCGATGTCGGTGGCCACGAGCACCTGCAGCGTGCCGTCCTTGAATTCGGAGAGCGCGCGCGTGCGTGCCGACTGGCTCTTGTTGCCGTGGATCGCGAGCGCGCTGATGTCGTCCTTCGTGAGCTGTTCCGCGAGGCGGTTCGCGCCGTGCTTCGTACGCGTGAAGACGAGCACCTGGAACCAGTTGTGCTGGCGGATCAGGTGCGTGAGCAGGTCGCGCTTGCGGTCGCGATCGACCGGATACACCTTCTGCGCGACCGTTTCCGCCGTGGTGTTGCGGCGCGCGACTTCGATCAGCGCGGGCGAGTCGAGCAGGCTGTCCGCGAGCGCCTTGATCTCGTCGGCGAAAGTGGCCGAGAAGAGCAGGTTCTGGCGCTTCGGCGGCAGCTTCGCGAGCACGCGCTTGATGTCGTGGATGAAGCCCATGTCGAGCATGCGGTCGGCTTCGTCGAGCACGAGAATCTCGAGCTGCGAGAGGTCGATGGTCTTCTGCTGCATGTGATCGAGCAGACGGCCAGGCGTCGCGACCACGATGTCGACGCCGCGCTTGAGCGCGTCGATCTGCGGGTTGATGCCCACGCCGCCGAACATCACGGTCGACTTGAGCTTCAGATACTTGCCGTAGGCGCGCACGCTTTCTTCCACCTGCGCCGCGAGCTCGCGCGTGGGCGTGAGGATCAGCGCGCGCACGACGCGCTTGCCGCCCGCGGCGGCCGGCATGTCGGTCAGGCGTTGCAGGATCGGCAGCGTGAAGCCGGCGGTCTTGCCCGTGCCGGTCTGCGCACCCGCGAGCAGGTCGCCGCCGCCGAGCACGGCGGGGATCGCTTGCGACTGGATGGGCGTGGGCGTGGTGTAGCCGAGTTCGTTGACAGCGCGGACCAGCGGTTCGGACAAGCCGAGAGAATCGAAAGACATAAATACCTGTTGTATTGCAGTATCGCGAGCGGACGGGCGCTGCCGGTGACGGCGCGCCGCGCAATGCTGAGCGCGGGTGCTCGCGTGTATTCGGACGGCGCGCCAGTGCGCGCGCCGCTTGTCGACGGTTCTTGCAGACCCGTCGGCTGGCATAAAGTTGCATCGCGCGGCAGCGGACACTGCGGCCGCCGCGCGACGATTTCGTGGAGATTCCCGGTGGGATGCGTCAGGCGACGTAGCCCGCGACGCTCACGAATTGACAGACGCTCCCGGCGAGCACGAACAGATGCCAGATTCCATGTCCGTGCCGGATGCGCTCGTCGTTGATGAAAAAATAGATGCCGACGCTGTAGATGATGCCGCCGGCCAGCAGCCAGGCGGTGCCCGCGGCGGGCAGCGCGCCGAGGAGCGGCTTGACCGCGACCAGCGCGAGCCAGCCCATCACCACGTACAGCACCATCGACAGCATGCGTGTGCGGCGCCCGAGCGTGAGCTCCTGCACGATGCCGAATGCGGCGAGCCCCCAGCTCACGCCGAAGAGCGACCAGCCCCACGGCCCGCGCAGCGTGACAAGCGTGAACGGAGTATAGCTGCCCGCGATCAGCAGATAGATCGCGGCGTGGTCGCACTTCTGCAGCACGGCTTTCAGGCGCGGTCCGCGCACGCCGTGATACAGCGTGGAGATCGTGTAGAGCGCGCACAACATCGCGCCGTACACGGCGAAACTCACGACCTTGTATGCGTCGTGATCGAGCGCCCCGAGCGTTACGAGCGATACCAGCCCCGCAATCGACAACATCGCGCCCACCAGGTGAGTAATGCTGTTCAAACGCTCACCAGCGTGCATGACGACCACTCCTTGTTCTTCTTGCCCTGCGTGTTTGCTTCAAAACCAGCTTCAAAACCATCAGTTCGACAGCGAATTCGACAGCGTGCGGCTCGCGCCGCGCGGCCTCGTGCCGCAGTCAACGCGCGGCGCGCGGCCAAATAGCGAAGGGCGCAGCCGGCGGCGTTTTGCCGGCTGCGCCCTTGTCAGGCAAACGCCACTATAACAAACGTGGCTCAGTCGAGCGGTGCCGAGCGCAGATCCGACACCTGTTGCGGCGAGACCGGCGTGCCCTTGTTCCCCCACGACATGCGGATGAAGGTCACGACCGCCGCCACTTCCTGGTTGGACAGCGCCTGCGCGAACGGCGGCATGCCGTACGGGCGCGGATTGCCCTGCGTGCTGGGCGGATAGCCGCCGTTGAGCACCATCCGGATCGGATTCACCGCCGATTTCATCTGGATCGACTGGTTGTTCGCGAGCGGCGGGAAGTTCGGCGGCATGCCGAGGCCGTTTTCCGCGTGGCACTTCGCACACTGGTCATGGTAGATCTTCTGACCTTGCTGCAAGAGTTCGCCGCCGAACGCTTCGGAGGTTTCCATCTGCATGGTCTCGGGCGCTTCCTTGCGTTGCGGGATGGTCTTCAGATAGGTCGCCATCGCCTTGATGTCGTCGTCGGAGACGTATTGCAGGCTGTTGTGGATCACGTCCGCCATCGGGCCGAACACGGCGCCGCGCTCCGAGACGCCGGTTTTCAGCAGGCTGGCGATGTCCTTGATGTCCCAGTCGCCGAGACCGCCTTCGCTCGACGTGAGCGAGGGCGCGTACCAGTTCTGCAGCGGAATCAGCCCGCCCGCGAACGCCGACGAATTGACCGGCGCGCCCATCATGTTGATCGACGTGTGGCACATGCCGCAGTGGCCGAGGCCTTCGACCAGATACGCGCCGCGATTCCATTCGACCGATTTGGTCGGATCGGGCTTGTACTCGCCCTCGCGGAAGAACAGCGTGCGCCAGCCGATCAGCAGGTTGCGGTTGTTGAACGGGAACTTGAGTTCGTGCGGGCGGCTCGGCACGTGCACCGGTGGCACCGAGCGCAGATAGGCGTAGATCGCGTCCGAATCCGCGCGCGTGACCTTCGTGTAGCTCGTGAACGGGAAGGCCGGGTAGAGCAGGCTGCCGTCCTTCGAGCGGCCCGTGTGCATGGCGCGGTAGAAGTCGTCGCTGCTCCATTTGCCGATGCCGTACTGGTCGTCGGGCGTGATGTTCGGCGTGTAGAGCGTGCCGAAGGGCGTGGCCATCGGCAGGCCGCCCGCGAAGGTTTTGCCGCCGCGCACCGTGTGACAGGCGACGCAGTCGCCGGCGCGGGACAGATACTCGCCCTTCTTGATGAGCTCGGACTGGTCGGCGGGCGTGGCCGCCTGCGCCGAGGCGCTGTGCAGATAGGTGTTGCCGGTCCACAGCACGGGCACCAGCGCCGCGACGGCGGCGAGCATGACTGCGGACAGAGCGAACAGGGACTTGCGGTTCATAGGGCTGTCTCCCGGCGCCTTATTGCGGTTCGCTGCCGCATGCGAGCGGCGTCTTCAACGAGCCAGCCGCGGCCGGCACGGGATTTTGCGGCGCGTTCTGCGTGGCAAGCCAGGCCGCGACGGCGTTCACGTCGTCGTCGGTGAGACGCGTGGCGATCTCGTGCATGCAGTCGGGCGCCTTGGCGTGACGCGAGCCCGAACGCCAGGCGCCGATCTGCGCGCTGATGTAGTCCGCGTGCAGCCCGACGAGGCCCGGAATGGCCGGCTCCATGCCGGTCAGCTTCGCGCCGTGGCAGGCCGCGCAGGCGGGCACCTGGCGCGCCGGGTCGCCGCGCAGGACGATCGCCTGGCCGC
>NZ_JAAGPN010000434.1:0-4149 GCF_017104805.1 Paraburkholderia sp. Ac-20347
TCGCCGCGCGGGGTGCGATCGATGCGCCCGCCGCCGTCAACGCCACGCCGCTGAAGAAACTCTTCGGCCGCGTCGGCGCGGGCGAGGGTGGCGCGCGTCCGCACGCACCGGCCCCCGACGCCCCGCCCGCACGCCTGAACAATCTGTTCGACCGGCTGCGGGGCGGCAACGTCGGCGATGTCGGTAACATCAGTAAAAACAGCAACACCGGCAACCGTGATGGCAGCAGTGAAGCCGCGCCGCGCCGTCCGTGGTTTCTCAAGGGAGTGAGCGGGCCATGAAAGTGGTGAGTGTGGTGTCGGCGAAAGGCGGCGTCGGCAAGACGACCGTCGCGGCGAATCTCGCCTCGGTGCTCGCGGCGCAGGGCCGCCATGTGGTGGCGGTCGATCTCGACCCGCAAAATTCGCTGCGCCTGTATTTCGGCGTGCCGCTCGACAGCGTCGACGGCCTGTCGCGCGCGGCGCTCACGGGCGCGCCCTGGCAGAGCGCGATGGTCGACGGCAGCGACGGCGTGGTGGTGCTCGCGTTCGGCGCGCTGATCGAAGAAGAACAGCATCTGTTCGAACGCCATCTCGACGAAAACCCGCAATGGCTGCTGCGCGGCCTGGAGTCGCTGCGTCTCGACGAACCGGACATCGTCGTGATCGACACGCCGCCGGGCTCGTCCGCGTACACGCGCGCCGCGCTCACCGCCGCGCATTTCGCGGTCAACGTGGTGCTCGCGGACGCCGCCTCGTACGCCGCCATCCCGCAGATGCAACGCATGATCGACGCCTACGCCGCGCCGCGCCCCGAGTTTCGCGGCGAGGGCTACGTGGTGAATCAGATCGACCAGTCGCGCCAGCTCAACAAGGACGTGTTGCGCGTGCTGCGCGACATGCTCGGCGACCACATGTTTCCGGGCGTCGTGCACGACGACGAGGGCGTCAGCGAATCGCTCGCCTGCAACACCACGGTCGTGCGCTACGACCCGCTGTGCCAGGCCGCCGCCGACATGCGCGCGTTCGGCGCATGGCTGTTGAACGCGCTGGAGTCGGACGGCGCGACGTCGCGCAGGAGCGTGGCATGAGCACGGTACAGTCGGGCCCCGGCGCGCAGGAAGACGGCGGCAAAGGCACCTCGCGCCTCGAACGTTTCGCCGACGCGCGCGTCTGGGGCAGCCTGCCCGTGATGGCGCTCCTCACGGTGTTCTCGCTGTGCGCGCTGTTTTTCGTCTTCACCGTGCCGCTGCCCGACCGCGAGCAACTGATCTTCGCGATCTGCTGCTTCGTCTGCGCGCTGTTTTTCCGGCGTTTCGCGGGCCACTACGCCACGCTCGTGATGATCATGCTCTCGGTGATCGCCTCGGGCCGCTACATGTACTGGCGTCTCACGGAAACCACGTACTGGACGCGCCCGCTCGACGCCGTCTGGGGCCTGCTGCTGGTGTCCGCCGAAGTCTACGCCGCGCTCGTGCTGATGCTCGGCTACTTCCAGACCGCCTGGCCGCTCAAGCGCAAGCCGGTGCCGCTGCCCGCCTCGCGCGCCGACTGGCCGACCGTCGACATCTTCATTCCGACCTACAACGAGCCGCTCTCGGTCGTGAAGCCCACGATCTACGCGGCGCTCGCGCTCGACTATCCGTCCGACAAGCTTTCGATCCACGTGCTCGACGACGGCCGCCGTCCCGACTTCAAGGCCTTCTGCGAGGAAGTGGGCGTGAACTGGACGATCCGCGCGCACAACCGCCACGCCAAGGCGGGCAACATCAACGAAGCGCTCAAGATCACCGACGGCGAATACTTCGCGATCTTCGACTGCGATCACATTCCCACGCGTTCGTTTCTGCAGGTCTGTCTCGGCTGGTTTCTGCGCGACAAGAAGCTGTCGATGCTGCAAACGCCGCACCACTTCTTTTCCGCCGATCCGTTCGAGCGCAATCTTGGCACCTTCCGCAAGGTGCCGAACGAAGGCGAGCTGTTCTACGGCCTCGTGCAGGACGGCAACGATCTCTGGAACGCCACGTTCTTCTGCGGTTCGTGCGCGCTGCTGCGCCGCTCGATGGTCGAAGAGATCGGCGGCATTGCCGTGGAAACCGTGACCGAGGACGCGCATACCGCGCTCAAGCTGCATCGGCTCGGCTACACCACGGCGTATCTGGCGATTCCGCAGGCCGCCGGTCTCGCGACCGAAAGTCTCTCGGGCCACATCGGCCAGCGCATTCGCTGGGCGCGCGGCATGACGCAGATTTTCCGTGTCGACAATCCGCTGATGGGCAAGGGCCTCTCGTTCGGCCAGCGCCTGTGCTATCTGAACGCGATGATGCACTTCTTCTACGGCATCCCGCGTCTCGTGTTCCTCACCGCGCCGCTCTCGTTCCTGTTCTTCGGCGCGCACGTGATCCAGGCCTCGGCTGCGACCATCGCGCTGTTCGCGCTGCCGCACATGTTCCATGCGAACGTCACGAACTCGCGCATGCAGAGCCAGTTCCGCCATTCGTTCTGGGCGGAGGTCTACGAGTCGGTGCTCGCGTCGTACATCACCGCGCCGACGCTGCTCGCGCTGATCAACCCGAAGCTCGGCAAGTTCAACGTGACGGCGAAGGGCGGCAAGATCGCCGAGAACTATTTCGACTGGGCGATCTCGCGGCCGTATCTGATTCTGCTGATGCTGAACCTGATCGGCTTCCTGGTCGGGCTCTGGCATATCCACGCGTACTGGCACGTGAAGAGCGTGGTCAACACGACGCTGCTGAACCTCGCGTGGACGGCCTACAACATGCTGATTCTCGGCGCGAGCGTGGCCGCAGCCAACGAGCACAAGCAGGTGCGCGCGGTGCACCGCGTGGCCATGAAGATGCCGGTGATGCTGCGTTTCGGCACGGGCCGCACGCTCGCGTGCGAGACGCTCGATTACTCCGAGGGCGGCGTGGGCGTGGCGCTGCCGCAGAACATTGCGATTCCGCTGCATGAAACGGTGACGGTGTCGCTGTTTCGCGGCGACGAGGAATACGCGTTTCGCGCGACCGTGAGCTTTTCGGCGCCGGGGCGCGCCGGCCTGCAGTTCCTCGAAATGACGAAGGCGCAGGAATTCGATTTCGTGAAGACGACCTTTTCGCGCGCCGATGCGTGGACCGGCTGGGCCGAGGGCCGTCAGGCCGATGCTCCGCTGCGCGCGCTCTCGAACGTGCTGGGAGCGGGCCTGGGCGGCATCGGCGGCCTCTTCCAGCATCTATACGCGGACTTGCGCGCCTGGGGAAAGCGCGGCGGCAAGCGGACCGGACAACAAGACAGCTAAGACACATGAAGAAAGGGAGCGGTTTGTCACGCCCGCACGCGCGTTCGGGCGAGCAGGGGAGCGCGCGTCTCGCGGCGCCTCGAATCGACGGGCAGCGCGCGCAGGACTTCGACGCGATGCCGGAAACCGGCGCGCAGCGTTTGCCGCGCCTCGCGCGCGCGCTCGTCTGCGGTCTCGCCGTGCAACTGTGCGCCGCGCCGTTCATGACGTTCGCGCCGATGGCGATGGCGGCATCGGCCAATACCGCGGCGAATGCAACGAACGCAGCGAATGCAGCGAATGCCGCCGCGAAATCCTCCACGCCGAGCGACGCGCCGCCGCCGCTGCCGGGCGCGAACCACAGCGCCGCCGACGGCGCGACCTCGGTCACATGGCTGGCAACGGCAGTGCCGACGCTAACGGCCTCTGCCGCCACGCTTTCCACGACCGCCGCCGCACCCTTGCGCACCCAGCGCGGCGCGAGTCCCAGCTCCTCGAGCGCGTATTCATCGAGCGCCATCCGCGCCCTCCTCTGCAAAAGTCAGACGCATCACCATCGCGTCCTCGCGCGTGTGGTGACGAGCCGGATAGTAGTTCTTGCGACGCCCGACAGTCACGAAACCAAACTGCTCGTACAGCCGGATCGCCCGATGATTCGACGGCCGCACTTCGAGCAGCAGGCCTTCGAGCCCCTGCGCGCGCGACATCCGCACGCCTTCGCGCAGCAGCGCGAGCCCGGCGCCCGCGCCCTGCGCCGCCGGCGCGACGCACAGATTGAGCAGATGCATCTCGTCGACCACCGGCATCAGCACGCAATAGCCGATCAGCGTGCCGGTCACATGACGCATGCAAATGCCGTAGTAGCCGTTGCGCAGCGAATCCTCGAAATTGCCC
>NZ_JAAGPN010000435.1:0-4319 GCF_017104805.1 Paraburkholderia sp. Ac-20347
TGGCCGGCGAGGCGATCGTCCGGCGCGCCGTAGTCGCCTTCGACGGCGCGCGCGAACGCCTGGTCGAATTCATGACCCGGGACGGAGGCCGGCGCGTGGCGGGCGTCGTCGCGAGTGTCGCCGGTCGACGCCGAAAGCGCGTGACCTTGCGCCGTGTCGTCGGCACGAGTCGAGGTCGGGGTCGAGGTTGAGTCTAATGCCGATGCCGACGAAGGATCGCCACCCGAAGCCGCCGCACGCGGCTCCAGCAGGCGGATCGTGCCGCTGAAGCGATAGCCGCGCCCCGGCACCGTCACGATCAGATCGCGCTCCTCGTCGAGCGCGCGGCGGATCGCGGAGATCTGCGCCTGCACGGTGTTGGCGTCGACGGGCGCGCCGTTCCAGACCAGCTCGCGCAGTTCCGCCGCCGACACCACGCGGCCATCGGCGTCGAGCAGCGCCACGAGCACGGCGAACGGGCGCGCGGCGAGGTCGATCGCGGCGCCGTCGGCGATCAGCAGACCGGCGTCGCGGGCGAGCCAGAAGCGGGAAAAGGCCAGGACCTGACCGGTCAGCCGGGGTAGGGACATCGCAAGCGTCTCGGGAAAAATTCGCAGCGCGGAGGCGCTGCGCCATGGCGGAACGCATGCTGAAACGCTGCATTATTCGTCAGACGTTTGCATTATCGCTGCATTTTTGAACAAATGCCTTGCGTCTGCAATTTTGCTCACTTTGGCGCGGCCGGTGCGTGAATTTTGCGTGGCCGCGCTCACGCCTCGGCGAGTTCCCAGCGCATGGTCGAGCGCAGCCATTCCACGCCCGAATTGGGCGCGGGCGGCGGCACGGGCGCGGCGCGCGTGAGCGCGTAAAGATAACTGTCGGCGGCGAGCAGCCCGCGATTCGGGCGCGGCTCGTAGTTCGCGAGCGTCGCTTCGCGCACGAAGCCGAGGCGCTCCATCGCGCTGTGCGCGAGCCCGTCGACGGCGCAGCACGCGAACACGCGGTAGACGCCGGGCTGCTCCATGAGCCAGTCGATCAGTTGCTGCATCGCGAGCACGCCCGCGCGCCGCCGTCGCGCACCGCCCGCGCGGCTGATCATCACGCCGATCTCCACGCGCGGCAGCGCCGGTTTCAGTTCGATGAGCGCCGTGATCCGCTGCGTTTGCTGACATTCGAGCACGTAGCGGATCAGCGTGCCGTCCTGCCAGCCGCGCAAGGCTTCGTCGATGAAGGCCACCGTATCGTCGAGACGCGTGTGGCGCGCGAGCGGCAGATCGCGCATGGTGTCGGCGTCGCCGAGCATCTGGTCGAAGAGCGCGGGCGCATCGGCGCGCGTGAGCGGACGCACGAGCAGCGTCGGTGCGTTGATGCGGTCGAGTGGAATGAAACGCATGGTGCGGGCCTCCCGGTGGCGGTCTGTTGTGAGTTTGTCGTGGACTTTTCGTGGATTCGTCGTGGACTGAGCGGGCGCTGTCGCGTGTTCTATCGGATGGGCCGGAGTGCGAGGGCGCGTCAGTCATCGGGCGAGTGTGAGCGCATCGCGGCGGCGCGCGTGAGCGCTCCGCGAAGCCGCGCGCGATGACGCGAAGTGGCGAATTTTCGACGATCCGATGCGTTGCGCGAGGGGCGCCGATCATCCGCTTCGCCCGCATCGCTGCGCTTTTCTTCGTGCGCTTCGCATCGCGCGACATGCATTCGCGCCGCGCCCGCAGCGCGCGTGCAAGCGTTGTAAGGTCGAGCGTATCCGTCCGGCTGCGGGCCTCGCCGCGCTTGCTCGCGCGCGTGACGCGCAGCCGTGCCGCCCCCGCGACCGATCGCATCGAGGAGGACGCCCAGCCATGAATGCACCCACCATCGGCCGTACGCACGGCACCACGCCGCTGCCGGATACCACGCCCGCGCACGAGTCCGGCGCCCCCGCGAAGACTCAGGGCACGCCTCAGCCGCAAACCGAAGACGGGAAACTCGCCACGCTCTCGGCGCTCAATAGCGGTGCGCAAACGGGCGGTCAGGCGGCGGCGGGCAAGGGCAAGCGCGCGTCGTTCGCCGCGAAGCCCGCCACCGCGCAGACCGGCAACGCGAGTTCCACGCCCACTCACACGCCGACATCCGCGGCCAACGGCCAGCATGGCGCGCCCGTCGCGCCGGTGCAGTCGGCGTTCGGCAAGGCGTCGAGTCTGTTGCAGGATGCCGCGCCGCTGGTCAGCGGCGGGGCGGGCGTGCTGGGCGCGGGCATGCAGATCGCGGGCGGCGTGATGCAAGCGATCCAGTCGGCGGAAATGGCGATTGCCGAAACCATCAAGAACGGTGCGCACAACGTCGAAGAAGCGTCGCGTCCGGTTTGATTGAAGCGCGTCGCAGTGCGGCGCGCTGATTTGATTCGGTATCCTTTGCGTTTTAAATCGATGGCGAAATGCGCCCGATGCGCACTTACGCCCTGAGCCAGAACAGCTCGCCCGAGGCGATGCCCTCGAACATCTCATCGCTCGATTCGACGATATTCTGCCGCCAGTAGCGGCCATGATCGGCGTAATGCGCGAGCAGGTCGGCGAGCGCTTCGCCGTCGAGACCGGTTTCGAACGGCAGACGCAGCACGAGCACGATGCCGCCCGTGTCGCTGTCGATGCCGAGTTGCGCCTGGTCCTGCGCGTAGATCAGCAGATTGGCTTCGAGCATCAGCCGGAACACCACGAGCGTGCGCCCGGCCGTCACGGTACCGAAGTGAAAATTCGCGTACATCGCGTCGAGATCCCGCTCGAAAAAATCGAGCCGTACGTCGAAGCCTTCCACCTCGATCGTGCGCGTGCGCAGCACCTGATCGACGTCGGCGAGACCGACCGTCGCGCACAGGTCCGCGACCAGGTTGGCATAGCGTTCGCTGCTCATCGTCCTCGCGGGAAAAAGAAGGGTGACGTGGCGAAGGGCGCGCCGCCCGCCACGCGGACGTGGACAGAGCGGCGCGCCACACGCAGGGCGTTTAGCCGCCGCGCGATGCGTCCTTCACATTGCTCGCGCCGCTCTTGGCGACGTTCGAAACGGACGCGTACATGCTCTGCTCCACCTGCATCTGGGCGGACATCATGGTCATCTGGTCCATTTCCTGGGTGAGACCTTGCATCATGGAACCTGCCGAACCTACGGACATATCGACCTCCGTTGACTGCGATTGAACAACTTGAAAAAGGGCGTGGCCCTGCCTGATATTGCCGCCTCGCAAGCGCGCACGCGAACGCGCCTGCTTGCGAACTGGCCCGGTGACCGGCGCGGCGGCGAGCGCCGCGCCGGCAATAGACGTATTACGTATCGAGATCAGCCGCGCGCGAGCGCCTGCTTTTCCTGCAGACGCGCGATCACGCGCGACGCGGCAATAAAGCCGCGATACAGCTTGGCGAGATTGTTGCGATCGACTTCATTGACGACCTGCGTCTCGCTGATCTGCTGCGCGGTGGCTTCGAGCGCGGCGCGGATCGCGTCCACGCGCGGAGCGGCCGCCGGGTCGGCGAGCGTCTTTTGCAGATCGTTGAACTCGCTGCCATAGGGTTCGAGGTGCTGGTACATGTCGCTCTCCTGTTCGCCAGTGTGTTGTCGTGTGATTCAGTGGGCTTGCGCGGACGTGGCGGCGCCGGGCAACGTCGACGGATCGGGTAACGCCACGTATTGCGGCGTGCTTTGCGTAACTTGCTGCGCGACGTGCTCCGCGCTGCGACTGGCCGTGGCGACGTCGACGGACGAGGTCTGCGGCCGCGCCGACTGCGTGCTGGTTTGTTCCGATGCCGTTGCGGTCGCCGACGAAGCGGGCGTTGTCGCTGCATCGGCCGCGCTCGCATCGGGCACGTCGACGGCATAAATATGCTTCACGCCATCCGGCGTCTGCGCGTAGCGCACGTCGTCGGACGAAATCATTTCGGAGTACGACGCGGTGTTAGGCGTGTTCGCGCCGAATCCACCCGATTCCGCCACGTCGACGGCAATATGCCTCACATTCGAATCGAGGTCGGCGCGCACGCGTTCGAGCGCTGAATTCAGATCCGTTTTGCTGGCCACCGTGCCCGTGACGGAAAAGTTGCCGTCGCCGTCGTAACGCACGTGTGCGCCCGAAATACCGAGCGAGTCTTCGATACTGCGCGCGTCGTTCTGCGCCACGTCGTAGTTGCGCGACAGACCGCCGGGCGCGACGCGATCGAGCAGCGCTCGCACGGCGTCGTCGTCTGCGGAAGTCGCGACCATGCCGCTCACGACCACCGTATTGCCGAGCGCGCGCGCGGTCAGTCCGCGCACCTGTGCGGACGCCAGCGCCGCGTTGACGCGCTGCGCGCGCTCGCCGGCGTTGTCGGGCGCGG
>NZ_JAAGPN010000436.1:0-4019 GCF_017104805.1 Paraburkholderia sp. Ac-20347
TCTCGAAGCCTTCATCGCCGACGGCGCGCAACGCGCGCGGCCCGAGCGGATCCAGGCGCGTTTCGCACTCGGCAAGGCCTGGCTCGAACTCGGCGAAAGCGCGCGCGCCTTCGCGCATTTCGACGCAGGCAACCGGCTCAAACGCGCGAGCCTCGTCTACGATCCGGCGGCCACGCATGCGTGGATGACGCGGATCGGCGAGGCCATCGCCAATGCCCGCTTCGATGCCACGCACTCGCCCGTGTCGGAACTGCCGGTCTTCGTGATCGGCATGCCGCGCTCCGGCACCACGCTGATCGAACAGATTCTGTCCTCGCATCCGCAGGTCGCGGGCGCGGGCGAGCTGTCCGCGCTGCGGCATGCCGTCGAATCGCGCGCCCCCTGGCCCGCGAGCGCCGCGAATCTCGACGCCGCGCAACTCGCGCGCATCGGCAACGACTATCTGGCGCGCGTCGAACCGCTCGTGCAAGCCGGCTCGGCCCACGCAGCCATCACGCGCCTCGTCGACAAGATGCCCGCGAACTTCTTTTACGCCGCGCTCATTCCGCACATCCTGCCGCGCGCACGCATCGTGCACGTGCGGCGCGATCCCGTCGACACCTGCCTGTCGTGCTACACGCAACTGTTCGCGGGCGATCAGCGCTTCGCCTACGATCAGGCCGAACTCGGCGCGTTCTACGGCGATTACGCGCGCCTCATGGCGCAGTGGCGCAAGACGCTGCCCGCCGACCGCTTTATCGAAGTCGACTATGAAGACGTGATCGACGATCTCGAAGCTCAGGCGCGCCGTCTGATCGACTTTCTCGGTCTGACGTGGGACGACGCCTGCCTCGACTTCCACGCGAATCCGCGCGTGGTACGCACCGCGAGCGTCAACCAGGTGCGCCGGCCGCTCTACGCCACGTCGAAAGGCCGCGGGCGCGCTCACGCCGCGCATCTGCAACCCCTGCTCGCCGCGCTGGCCGCCGCCGGCGTCACAACGCACGGAGACGCAGCATGAGCGCAGGCCAGATCGATCCCGCCGCGCTCGCGGCTCTCGAACGCTCAGCGAAAAACCTGCTCAATGCGGGCCGTTTCGAAGAAGCGGAAGCGCTGCTCGCGCCCTCGCTCGCCTCGGGCACCGGACCGCTGCGCCTCTGGCACCTGATGGCCGCGGCGCTGCGTCCGCAAGGCAAACTCTCGGGCACGCGCGCGATCCAGGAAATGCTGGTCGCGAATCTGCCCGGCGACTACCCGATACGTTTCGATCTCGCCGAAACACTGCTGCTGCTCGGCGAATTCGAACGCGGCTGGCGCGAATACCGCTATCGCTACAGCCTCGCGCACACGACGCAATACGAGCGCAAGGTGCAGATGCCGCGCTGGGAAGGCCAGCGACTCACTGGCAAAACGCTGCTGATTCACGACGAACAGGGCTACGGCGACACCTTCCAGTTCATGCGCATGGTGTCGTGGGCAAAGGCGCGCAGCGGCGCGCGCGTGGTGCTCGAAGTGAACGCCGAAGCGCTGCCGCTCGCGCGCCGCCTTGGCGGCTACGACGAGCTCGTCGTGCGCGGCGAACTGCCGCCCGCCTTCGATCAGCATTGCGAAATGATGAGTCTGCCGATGGCGATGCAGCTCAAGCTGAGCGACCTGCCCGGCCAGATGCCTTATCTGAGCGCCGATCCGCAGCGCGTCGAGCACTGGCGCGCGCGCCTCGCGCATCTGCCGCGTCCGCTCGTCGCGCTCGTCTGGGCCGGTCGTCCGACGCACGGCAACGACGCGAACCGTTCGATGGCGCTCGCGCGCCTCGCGCCACTCGCGGCCACGGGCGCAAGCTTCGTCTCGATCCAGAAAGGGCCCGCCGAAGCGCAGGCGAACGAGCCGCCCGCGGGCATGTCGCTGCTATCGCTAAGCGACGAGATCCGCGATTTCGAGGACACGGCCGCGATTCTCGAAGTCGCCGACCTGCTGATTTCCGTCGATTCGTCGCCGGTGCATCTGGCGGGCGCGCTCGGGCGGCCAGTCTGGGTCATGCTGCCGTTCGTGCCCGACTGGCGCTGGCTGCTCGGCCGCGACGACAGCCCGTGGTATCCGTCGATGAAGCTTTATCGCCAGCCGCAGCGCGGCGACTGGGACAGCGTCACGCGCGCGCTTGCCGGCGATCTCAAGCGCCTCGTGGCGAAGACGCCGAGGCGCGCCACGCCATGAACTTCACGACGATCATGCGACGCTTCCCGCTTCTGAAACTATCGCGCACATTCAGCGCATTCGGCACATTCGGCCTGATCATCGGCGCGGCTTTGCAGTTGAGCGGCTGCGCGGCGCTCGACCGCGACGCGCACGCCGACGCACTCGCCGCGCACGCCGCCCCCGCTCCGCTCGTACGCGAACAGATCGCCACGCCGCCATTCGTGCTCACGGCATGGACGCGCATCACGCAGCCGGACCGGCCGATCAACGTGTATATCGAAGGCGACGGCCTCGCGTGGCTCTCGCGCAGCGAACCGTCGCTCGATCCCACGCCGCGCGAAGCGACCGGCCTCGCGCTCGCCGCTGCCGATCCCGGCCCGAACGTGGCCTATCTCGCGCGCCCTTGCCAGTTCACGCCGATGGCGCTCAACCCGCGCTGCTCGGTGCCCTGGTGGACCGACAAACGTTTTGCGCCTGAAGTGGTTACGTCGATGAACGACGCCGTCGGGCAGATCGCCGCGCGCGCGCCGGGCCAGCGTCTGAATCTGATCGGCTTTTCCGGCGGCGGCGCGATTGCCGTGCTGGTCGCCGCGCGCCGCCACGACGTCGCCACGCTGCGCACCGTCGCGGGCAATCTCGACGACGAGTACATCAATCGCACGCACGGCGTTTCCGCGATGCCGGATTCGCTCAATCCCATCGATGCCGCCACGCGCGTCGCCACGATTGCGCAGATCCACTTCGACAGCGACGCCGACCGCATCGTCACGCCCGAAGTCGCGCACCGCTTCGCGGCGGCTGCGGGCGGCCGCTGCGTCAGCGTGCGCACGGTGCCGGGCATGGAGCACGACGGCGACTGGAGCAGTCAGTGGCCGGTGCTATTGCAGATTGCGCCACGCTGCGAATAAAAACGGAACGCGCGCGCCGCCACAGTGCGTCGCCGCACCACGCCGAAGCATTTTCACCCCAACGCAGGGAATCGCGCCCCGCGTGCTTAAGTGCTCGCACAACCTTGCCGTCAAGCAGAGAGAAAGGCGCGTAATCTCACGCGCTAATATTGGGCACATCGATTTTCAGTACAGAATGTAGCGTAAAACACAGTGTCATTTTGGCGCGAGCGATGAAACACAATCCGTTTTTTCGACTACTGGGCCGTTTGCGCGTGGGCCGCAAATTGCTGCTGATCTATCTGCTCGATCTGAGCGCGGTGGTGTATATCAGCAGCATCCTGATTCACGAGAAGTACATGTCGATCGACTTCTCGCAAAAGGAAATCGTCGGCAATGCTTATCTCGCGAGCGTACGCGACGCCATCATCGACGTCGCCCAGCGCGGCGCGGGCGGACCGCTCGACGCATCGCGCGTGGCGCACACCACCGCCGCGCTCGCCAATGCCGAACAGCAATACGGCGCCAATATGCAAAGCGGCGAGCTGAATGCGCGCGTGCGCGCCGCACTCGATGCGCTCGCGCAGGTGCCCGACGCGTCGATCGCCGCCGACGCCGCCAATTCGCGCGCCGTCCACGACGCGCTCTCGGCCTGCCGCGATCTGATCACGCGCGTGGGCAATCAATCGAATCTGATTCTCGACCCCGACCTCGACAGCTACTACTCGATGTCGCTGTCGATCCTGCGCTATCCCGCGCTGCTCGACGCCGTGGACGGCATCGGCCATCGCCTGCACGAAGGCGCGAACGACGCGCAGCGGCGGCGCGAACTGAGCACGCGCTATCTCGTGCTCGAAGGTCAGCTCGACGCCGTGGCCCAAGGCCTGCGCTCCGACTTCGCCGAAGCAGGCGCGGCCAACGAACACGTCCAGAGCGCGCTGAATCCGCCGATCACGCGCC
>NZ_JAAGPN010000041.1:0-46675 GCF_017104805.1 Paraburkholderia sp. Ac-20347
AAGCCGCCGAAGCCCAGGCGCGCTCGCTGGCCGACACGCCGCGCGGACGCCTGCGCATCACCGCGCCGGTGACCTTCGGCGCCTTCGCGCTGCCCGAGGCGATCGCGCGCTTTTTAAACCGCTATCCCGACGTGCAGATCGATCTCACGCTGACCGATCGTTTCGTCGATATCGTCGACGAAGGCTACGACGCCGCCATCCGGCTCGGCGCGCTCAACGACTCGACGCTCGTCGCGCGTGCGCTCAGGCCGTATCGCTTCGTGGTGTGCGCGTCGCCCGCCTACCTCGCGGCGGCGGGCGCGCCCGAGACGCCGCACGCGCTGATCGGGCACGAGTGCCTCGGCTTTGCCTATACGTCAGCGCCGCCGGCGAGCGGCTGGGGTTTCATTGAGAACGGTCAGGCCTGGACCGCGCCGATCGCGCCGCGCCTGCGCGCCAACGACATGAAGGCGCTGATCACGGCGGCCGTCAACGGGCTCGGCATTGCGCTCGCGCCCGAGACCGCCGTGCGCGACGCACTACGCGACGGCACGTTGGTGCCGCTGCTCACGCAGTACGAACCGGTGGCGCGGGCCATGCACATCGTGATGGCGAGCAGCCCGACGACGCTCAAGCTGCGGTATTTCGTGGAGGAAGTGGTGGCGGCTTTCGGCGCGTAGATTCGGCGCATGATTTCAGTGCCGCGCGGCAAGCAAATCGACGTGGCGCGTCAGAGCGCTTCGTGGCACAGCGACATCATCCGCTGCACCATCGTGGAGGCTTCGTTGAGTTCCATCTCGGCGGTGAAGAGCACCGAGACGCTCGACAGACGCACGGCGATGCCCGCGCCCAGCAGGTCGCGGCTCGCGATCTTCAGCGCGAGCTGACCGAGGCGCACGCGGTCGAGCCAGTGCATCGTCAGCGCGCTCTTGTCCAGCCATTCGCGGCAGCACTGCACGACGTGATCGACGCGCCACTCCTGCGTGAGCGCATACGACGACGCGGCAATCGCGACCAGATAGCAGAGCAAGTCGGGGCGTGCACTGCTCGCTTCGACAAATTCGACTTTCACGGCTTGCTGTCCCTGATTTCCCGACGTGGAAGGCACCACGCCGCTACTGAAACGAAGTCCTCTACCTATGGGCGAGCGCGGCAAAAGCAAGCATTGTGCGCCCGAATGCGCCCGATTGCGTGCGCGTATTCATTTCGCCCGCATGAAATTTCGACGATGGAATTCGCTGACTGCGTCTGTCGACCAGGTCTAAAGACCCGGTGTGAAGACCCGGTCTAAAGACTATACGCGCTCCCGGTGACATCCAGCATAAACGGCGAATCGTTCCGCATGAGATCGCCGCGCGCGTAAAGAGTTCGACATTCATCCACGCGAGCGTGCACCGCTTTGGCTCGCTCCGCCTTCGTCATGTCACGACAATCGCCGCTGCAAAACACGCGCTAAACAGAAAACGTTGCATGCACATTCTTCCCGCGTAATGCGCCGAAATTGCAGCGTAAAACGCCGTTCACGCATGTCTTGCAATCCGCATAGCGCCTTCGACGAAGCCCAACCCACTGGCGCATAACGACGTTTCAATTCCTCGCGCATAGCGTACAAAAAATCGCGCCGCGCGGCATGGCGCTTGCTCCGATGCGCGCGCGTAAACCCGCAACATCGCCCGCAACATCGCCCGCAATTTTGCCCGCGACGGCGCTCGCAAAACGCCCATTGCGACACGCGGATCACGCACGTCGTTTCGTCCCATTTCCGCCATGTCATCAAGCGCCGCGGGATGCGCTCATCGTCATGGCGTCACCGGTTTATCCGCACCAGGAGCCTCATCCATGTTCACGAAGCGCATGTGCGCCACTCTCGTCTGCGCCGCGACGGCCGCGATCTCGCCTGCGTCCCATGCGCAGCAGTACACCACCGACTGGCTCGCCAACACTTACGGTACGCTCGCGGCGCACGTGGGCAACGGCGCACGCTCGATGTGGGTCGCGCCCGAAGGTGTCATCTATACGTCATCGTTCTGGGACGAAAACGAAGGCGGCGTCGCCATCTATCAGAACGACAAGAGTCTCGGCTCGATCGGCATCCACGACGAATTCCAGGGCGGCGCGATCACCGGCAACGCCACCGATATCTTCGTCGCGCTCTCGGTGAACACCTCGAACGGCAGCGGCACCGTGGGCCGCTACAACCGCGCGAGCGGCCAGCGCGACCTCACTTTCAACGTGAGCGTGTGGAACGCCCTGAGCCGCGTCGACGCCATCACCGGACTCGCCACCGCCGGCACGCTGCTCTACGTGAGCGACTTCTACGGCAACCGCGTGCGCGTCTACACCATCGACGGCGCGTGGCAGCGCGACATCGCGATCGCCAATCCGGGCGCGCTCGCGCTCGACAACGCGGGCAACGTGTGGATCGCGCAAAAGAGCGCGGGCACCGTCACGGCGTTCAGTCCGGCGGGCGCGCAGCTCCAGCAGATCCAGATGCCCGCGGGCTCGCAACCGTCGGCGCTCTACTTCGATGCGACGACCGCCCAGTTGATGATCGGCGACAGCGGCCCCGACCAGAACATCAAGCTCTACAGCCTCGCGGGCACGCCCACGCAAACCGGCAGCTTCGGCGTGAAAGGCGGCTACCTCGACACCACGACCGGCATCAAGGGCCAGGTGGGCGACAAGCGCTTCACGCGCGTGACCGGCATCGGCAAGGACAGCAGCGGCAATCTCTACGTGCTCAACAATCCGTGGGGCGGCGGCTGGGATCTCGGCCGCAACGGCGGCACCGATATTCACGCGTACAACGCGGCGGGCACGCTGCTCTGGAAGCTCCAGGGCCTGAATTTCGAAGGCGTGGCCGCGCCCGATCCGGTCACCGACGGCGCGCTGTTCTACAGCGGCACCGCGATCTACTCGGGCACGGCGGGCGGCACCTTCGTGGCCAATACGGTCGATCCGTTCACCTACCCGAACGACCCGCGCCTGAACATGAACGACACGCAGCGCGACGAACACTTCGGCCAGCTCGTGACGGTCAACGGCAACCGCATTCTGGTGGCGTCGGGCCAGAATCCGGGCATCTTCTACTTCTATCACTTCAACGTGGGCAGCGGCTATATCGCGATTCCGGACGGCTCGATTCCGGGCACGCCGTTCAACACCTCGCTCGAAGTGACGGGCGGCTTCTGCCTCGACAGTCGCGGCGACGTCTGGGCCGGACTGAACCGCACGAATCACATCTACCACTATCCGCTGACCGGTTTCGACAGCACCGGCAAGCCGCAATGGGGCGCGGCCACGACGATCTCGACGCCGGAAAGCGTGCGGCCGACGGCGCGCATTCTCTATCTGCCCGAAAGCGACACGATGATTCTCGCCCAGGGCCTCGCGGGCAACTGGGACTGGACCGCGATGAACGGTTATATCGAGGTCTATCACGGCTGGACGTCGGGCAATATCAACCGGCCGAGCCCCGTCATCACGCTCACCAGCGCGAATCCGAAATCGATTGCGGCCGCGGGCAATTATCTGTTCGTCGGCTACGTGCATACGGTGCCCAACATCGACATTTACGATCTCACCACGGGCAAGCTCGTCACCACGCTGACGAATGCGAACCCGTCCAACGTGGACGTGGGCAACGACGTCGATTCGATGTACGGCCTGCGCGTGTATCTGAATTCGGCCGGGCAATACGTGATCACCAAGGACAATTACAACGGCACGAGCGTGATCGTGCATCGCTGGACGCCTTGAGATCGCGCGTGTTCAAGCGTGTTCGAGCCGGGGATTGAATTTTTGAGACGATCGGTCTAATATCCCCGGCATGGACGCCTCGACTGACCGGCCGCGTCGCGGCCGCCCGCGCAAAGACCCGCTCGCGCACGCCGACACGCGCGCCGCGCTGATCCGCGCGGGCATGGAATTGCTGACCGGGCAAAGCTTCGCCGCCACCGGGCTCGACGCCGTGCTCAAGCGCGTCGGCATTCCGAAGGGCTCGTTCTATCACTACTTCGAGAGCAAGGAGGCGTTCGGCCGCGTGCTGCTCGACGCCTACGACGCCTACTTTCTCGCCAAGCTCGACCGCTGGCTGCTTGACACGTCGCGGCCCGCGCTCGATCGCCTCGCCGCCTTCGTCGACGACGCCAAGGCGGGCATGGCGCGTCACGACTACACGCGCGGCTGTCTTGTGGGCAATCTCGGCATCGAAGTCGATATCCTGCCCTCCGACTTTCGCGACGCGCTCGAACGCGTGTTCCAGGGCTGGCAGACACGCGTCGCCGCCTGTTTGCGCGATGCGCAGCAAGCGGGCGAACTCGCGCCGCACGCCGACCTCGACGCGCTGGCGGGCTGCTTCTGGATCGGCTGGGAAGGCGCGGTGATGCGTGCGCGGCTGGTGCGCAGCGCCGCGCCGCTCGACACGTTCTTCAAGGGATTCATCGCCGGGCTGCCGCGCGCGCAGTAGCGCTGCATCAGCCCATTTGTTCGATCGCACCGCTCACGTCACACGGGAAAATGAACCATGTTCAAAGCCATCCTGATTGAAAAGGAATCCGAAACATACTCGGCACGTGTTGCCGAACTCGATGACGCGCAATTGCCGCCAGGCGACGTGCTCGTCGACGTCAAGTACAGCACGCTGAACTACAAGGACGGCCTGGCGATCACCGGCAAAGGTCCGGTCGTGCGCAGCTTTCCGATGGTGCCAGGCATCGACTTCGCAGGCACGGTCGCCCAGAGCGCGGACCCGCGTTACGCGCTCGGCGATACGGTCGTGCTCAATGGCTGGGGCGTGGGCGAACAGCATTGGGGCGGCCTCGCGCAACGCGCACGCGTCAAGGCCGACTGGTTGATTCCGCTGCCCGCCGGGCTCACGCCGCGCCAGACGATGGCCGTCGGCACGGCCGGTTATACCGCGATGCTCTGTATTCTCGCGCTCGAACGTCACGGCATCGGCCCGAGTCACGGCGACGTGCTGGTGACGGGCGCGAGCGGCGGCGTGGGCAGCTTCGCCATCGCCCTGCTCGCGCAGCGCGGCTATCGCGTGGTCGCCTCGACCGGCAAGGTGCAGGAGGCCGATTATCTGCGGCAACTGGGCGCCGCCGATGTGATGGATCGCGCCACGTTCACCGAACCCGGCAAGCCGCTGCAAAAGGAACGCTGGGCCGCGGCCATCGATTCCGTGGGCGGACACACGCTCGCGAACGTCTGCGCGAGCCTGCGCGCGAACGGCGCGGTGGCCGCCTGTGGCCTCGCGCAAGGCATGGAATTGCCTGCAACGGTCGCGCCGTTCATCTTGCGCGGCGTGAGCCTGCTGGGGATCAACAGCGTGACGCGTCCGTTCGAGGAACGTCAGGAGGCGTGGCAGGCGCTCGCGCATACGCTGGATTTGACGACGCTCGACACGATCACGCGCGAGATCGCGCTGGCGGATGCGATTCCCGCTGCGGCGGATTTGCTCGAGGGACGCGTGCGTGGGCGGATTGTGGTCGATGTGAATCGGTGAGTGTTTGGGGCAGTGCTTGTGCTGTTGGCGCGCGCGGGCGGTTAGAACGCTGCTGTTAGCTGGAACCCGACCGTCCAGCGGGCGGTCGGGAAGTTTTCGGGCTTGTAGATCGGCGTGCCCGCGAACAGGTCGTACGAGACGCCGACGTACTTTGTCGGCAAACCGCCGCGAATACCGATCACCGCGCCCGCCAGTTGCGTCCCCGCCAGTGCTGCCGTGTTCGGGCCGAACACGTGCCCGTAGTCGATCCCCGCGTACAACGTCTGTCCCGTCTGGAATACCGGCCATTGCAGTTCGTTGCGCCAGTAAAAGCCACGTTCGGCTGCGAGCATCGTTTCGCCGTCGAAACCGCGCACGGTGTAACGGCTGCCGATCGTCAGATCGTCGATGTAGAAAAGCGCGTCGTTGGTGAACTGGCCGTGGAATGTCGTGACGTACCGGAATGGCTGGTTTGCAATCGCGAATGGCACCGACAGGTTCGCATCGAGCACGGCCATATGGAAGCGGTACGTCGGGCCGTCGATATACGGGTCCGGCGTTGCGCCGAGTCCGCCGACGGGTGCGACCCGCACCACGACCACGCTTGGGCCCATTGCTAACCTGAACGTCGTTGGCGAGGCGGTCATCGTGACGGGTGGCAATGTCGAGCAGAACGCGGGCAACCTGAACGTCGGCGGTAACCTGGTATGGCCGTGGTCGCCCATCACGTAACCTTCAAAAAATAATTTGACAGGTTACAAAGCGGCGTCCACAATGAAACCGCCAATTCGACGTTTTACCCGGTTTCAAACCCCGACACCCAACGGAGCCCCGACATGTCCGCCACTGCATCGACCGCCGCACTGCCCACATATCCCGCCGTCGCACTGAAGACCGTCGAAGCTGACGGCGTGCAGGTTTTCTATCGCGAAGCCGGTCCCGCCGACGCGCCCGTGATCCTGCTGCTGCACGGCTATCCGTCGTCGTCGCATATGTTCCGGCACCTGATTCCGCGCCTCGCCGCGCGCTATCGCGTGATCGCGCCCGATCTGCCGGGTTTCGGCTTCACGCAGGTGCCCGAGGCCCGCGACTATCGCTATTCGTTCGACGCGCTCGCGGCCACCACGGCGGCTTTCGTCGATACGCTGGGCCTCGAACGCTACGCGCTCTACGTGTTCGATTACGGTGCGCCGGTCGGCCTGCGCCTTGCGCTGAAGTATCCGGAGCGCGTGAGCGCGCTGGTTTCGCAAAACGGCAACGCCTACGAGGAAGGTCTCGGCGACGCGTGGGATCCGATCCGCCGCTACTGGGCCGATCCGAGCGCCGCGAACCGCCAGGTCGTCGCGGACGCCGTGCTCAATCTGGAAGGCACGCGCTGGCAATACGTGCACGGCGTGGCCGATCCGTCGACGGTCGAACCCGAGGCGTATTACCTCGACGCCTTGCTGCTGGAGCGTCCGGGCAACAAGGACATTCAGCTCGATCTGTTCCTCGATTACGCGTCGAACCTGAAGCTCTATCCGCGTTTTCAGGCGTTTTTCCGCGAATACACGCCGCCCACGCTTGCGATCTGGGGCAAGCACGATCCGTTTTTCATTCCGCCGGGCGCGCAGGCGTATCGCCGCGATAATCCGAACGCGGTCGTGACGATGCTCGACACCGGCCACTTCGCGCTCGAAACCCATGGGGACGAGATCGCGGCGGGCATCGGCGAGTTGATGGAGCGGGCGCGGGCGTAACAACGCGTGGCGTCCGCATCTTCCGTAACCAGATAATTGCACCAAAAACGGTTACAATCCACACGAAGCGCACGAATAAGGAAGCGGATATGGACGCAGCATCAGCGCACGGCAGCGACGCGCACGACCACGGCGAAGTCGATTTTCTCGGCGGCCATCCGGCGCTCGACGCGCTCAATACGGTGCAGCTCGTCGACGGCGAGTTGATCGACAACTGGCAAAGCGACGCCGACGTGGCCGCCTGGCTCGCGCGCCACGATCTCGCCGCCGACGCGAAAAAGCCGCGTTTGAAGGCGCACGCGCTGCTGGAAGCGGCGCGCGATCTGCGCGAGACGGCGCGCACGCTGGTGGACGCGCGACGCGCGGGCGAGCCGCTCGATCCGCGCGCGCTCAACCGTTTTCTGGCGCACGCGCCGCGCACGCTGGAACTGGTCGTCGACGAAAGCGGCGAACCACGCCTCGTCGAGCGCCATGCGCACGGCACGCCCGAGCAGGTGCTCGCACCACTGAGCGCGGCGGTGGCGCAGCTCGTCTGCGAGGCCGATTTCGCGCTCGTGAAGAAGTGCGAGAACCCGGAATGCGTGCTGCACTTTCTCGATCGCACGAAATCGCACCGGCGGCGCTGGTGCAGCATGGCGATGTGCGGCAACCGCGCGAAGGTCGCCGCGTTCCGGCGTCGCCAGCAATAAGGCGGCCCGATCCGGCGCAATCGCGATTCGGCCGCGTCCAGCAGAGATCGGCGTTTCGGGCTAACCTTGCGCCATTGCCGCGTCGCGGCGGCATCGCGTCGTTGTCCCACGCGCACGCCGCGCGACGCCCTCCCGTTTCTTTCGTCCATTTCCCGGGATCGCCATGACACAAGCGCTTCAAATCGACTTCATTTCCGACATCGCCTGCCCGTGGTGCGCGATCGGCCTCAGCTCGCTGCAACGCGCGCTCGCCAATCTCGGCGATTCCGTCGAGGCCCGCATGACCATCCATCCGTTCGAGCTGAATCCCGACATGGGGGCGGACGGCGAATCCATCGTCGAGTATCTCGGCAAGAAGTACGGCCGCACGCCCGAGCAGATCGCCGAGACCCAGGAAGCGATCCGCGAGCGCGGCGAGAGCGTCGGGTTCACGTTCGGTCCGCGCACGCGCATCTACAACACGTTCGACGCGCATCGTCTGCTCTTCTGGGCGCGTCTGGAAGGCCGGCAGGTGTCGCTCAAGATGGCGCTGCTGCGCGCCTATCACGGCGAAGGCCAGGACATGAGCGATCACGCGGTGCTGGTGGCGGTGGCGCAATCGGTCGGGCTCGACGCCGGGAAGGCGCGCGAGGTGCTCGAAACCGGCGCGTATGCCGACGAAGTGCGCGGCGAGGAGCAGCAGGCGCAGGCGATGGGCATCCAGTCGGTGCCGGCCATCGTGTTCAACGAGCAGTACCTGATCAGCGGCGGCCAGCCGGTGGAAACCTTCGAAAACGCGATCCGGCAGATCCTCGCCGAAGCGGCGAAAGAGGCTTGAGCTTTCTGTCGATGGCCGCTTGATAGCCGCCTGAACCCGCTCCAGGCCCGGCGCCGCGAGATCCGCGCGCCGGGCCTGCGTCTTTTCCCGTCCCCGCCCGGTCCGGCGCGATCGCGGACCATTCCGGACAATTCCAGCCAATTCCGCCCGTTTCAACACGCCGGAACCGCCCACCCGCGCGCATCCGGTAAAATTGCGCGACGCGCGACTTTCCGTCGCCGCCTGATCCATCCTGCAGCGCGCCCGCCCGCGCCGCGCGCTGCCCACGCCTTAGGGCGCGAGACCCCGTATGACGAAATCACCCACCGCCACGCCCTTCAGCGAGCTTGCGCTCGCGCCCGCCACGCTCGAGAACCTCGCGCGCCTCGGCTACGTCGAGATGACGCCGATCCAGGCCGCCAGCCTGCCGCTCGCGCTCGCCGGCCACGACCTGATCGCCCAGGCGAAAACGGGCAGCGGCAAGACCGCCGCGTTCGCGCTCGCGCTGCTCGCGCGTCTCGACGTGCGCCGCCTCGACGTCCAAACCGCCGTGCTCTGCCCGACGCGCGAACTCGCCGACCAGGTGACGCAGGAAATCCGCCGCCTTGCGCGCGCGGAAGAAAACGTCAAGGTGCTCACGCTGTGCGGCGGCACGCCCATGCGTCCGCAAACCGCGAGCCTCGAACACGGCGCGCACATCGTCGTCGGCACGCCGGGCCGCATCATGGATCACCTCGAACGCGGCAGCCTCGACCTGAGCGCGCTCAACACGCTCGTGCTCGACGAAGCGGACCGCATGCTCGACATGGGTTTCTTCGACGACATCGCCAAGGTCGCGCGCCAGTGCCCGAAGGAGCGTCAGACGCTGCTGTTCTCGGCCACCTATCCGGAAGGCATCGCGAAGCTGAGCCAGCAGTTCCTTCGCAATCCGAAGGAAGTCAAGCTCGAAGAGCATCACGACGATAGCAAGATCCGCCAGCGCTTCTACGAAGTGACCGAAGACGAGCGTCTGCATGCCGTCGGGATGCTGCTCAACCACTTCCGCCCGGTCAGCACCATCGCATTCTGCAACACCAAACAGCAATGCCGCGACCTGCTCGACGTGCTGCGCGCGCAGGGCTTTCACGCGCTCGCGCTGCATGGCGAGCTCGACCAGCGCGACCGCGATCAGGTGCTGATCCAGTTCGCGAACCGCAGTTGCTCGGTGCTCGTGGCGACCGACGTGGCCGCACGCGGTCTCGACATCGCCCAACTCGAAGCCGTCATCAACGTCGACGTGACGCCCGATCCCGAAGTCTACGTGCACCGCATCGGCCGCACGGGCCGCGCCGATCAGGACGGCTGGGCACTGAGCCTGTCGAGCATGAACGAAATGGGTCGCGTGGGCGGCATCGAGCAGGCGCTCAAGCGCGAAGTCGAATGGCATCCGCTCGCCGAACTCAAGCCCGCCAGCGACGCACCGCTGCTGCCGCCGATGGAAACCGTGCAGATTCTCGGCGGCCGCAAGGAAAAGATCCGTCCCGGCGACGTGCTCGGCGCGCTCACCGGCGAAGCGGGCTTCACGGGCGCGCAGATCGGCAAGATCAACGTGACCGATTTTTCGACCTATGTGGCCGTGGAGCGCAGCATCGCGCGCGACGCCGTGCGCAAGCTCAACGCCGGCAAGGTGAAGGGCAAGAAGGTCCGCGCGCGTCTGATGGACGAGTGACGTAACAGAGCCCCTGGCGGCGGCCCGCGCGCAACGCGCGGCGCCCCGCCTCGCGCGATCGCCGGTGGTACGATGCGCAGCACTGTCTGCGAATCCGGAACCCACATGGCGCGCGAAAATTTCAGCGATCTCCTGGCCTTTCTCGCCGTTGCGCGCGAACGCAGTTTCACGCGCGCGGCCGCGCAACTGGGCGTGTCGCAATCGGCGCTGAGCCACACGATCCGCGCGCTCGAAACGCGGCTCGGCCTGCGCCTGCTCACGCGCACGACGCGCAGCGTCTCCACCACCGAAACGGGCGAACGCCTGTTTCAATCGCTCTCGCCGCGCTTCGAACAGATCGACGCCGAACTCGCCGCGCTCGCCGACCTGCGCGACAAGCCGGCCGGCACGATCCGCCTCACTGCCACCGATCATTGCGTCGATACCGTGATCTGGCCGAAGCTCAAGCACTTCCTGCCGCAGTACCCCGACATCAAACTCGAAATCAACGTGGATTACGGTCTGCGCGATATCGTGGCCGAACGCTACGATATCGGCGTGCGCGGCGGCGACCAGGTCGCGAAGGACATGATCGCCGTGCGTATCGCGCCCGATCTGAAGATGGCGATCGTCGGCTCGCCCGAATACCTCGCGAAACACAAGGCGCCGAAGTCGCCGCAGGATCTGCTCAAACATGACTGCATCACGCTGCGTCTCACGAGCGCGGGCGGTCTCTATGCGTGGGAATTGGGCCGTGACGGCGACGCGCTTTCCGTGCGCGTGGACGGCCAGCTCACCTTCAACACCGTGCCGCAGATGCTCAACGCGGCGCTCGCGGGCCTCGGCCTCGCGTTCATTCCGCAGGATGTCACGTTGCCGTACGTGCGCGCGGGCGCGCTCAAGAGCGTGCTCAAGGACTGGTGCCCGGAGTTTCCGGGCTACCACGCGTTTTATCCGAGCCGCCGCCAGTCGTCGCGCGCGCTCGGACTCGTGATCGATGCGCTGCGTTATCGCGGCTAAGCGGCCGGCCCGGATGCGCATTCAGGCGCGCATTCCGCAACGTATTCAGACGAGCTTGCGGCCTTCGACTGGATAACCCGGATCGGTATAACCCGGCGTCGAAGCGTGACCCGGCGGCACGAGGCTGTCGATGAAGCGTTCGTCGTCTGCGTCCAGTTTGAAATCGAGCGCGGCCCGATAGCTGTCCCAGTGCGCCTCCGTGCGCGGCCCCGCAATCGCCGAACTCACGCAGCGGTTGTTCAGCACCCACGCGAGCGCGAACGCGATGCTGTTCGTGCCGCGCTCGGCCGCATGCTTCGCGATCTGCTGCGCGATATGCAGTGATTCCGGACGCCACTCGGTCTGCTGGATACGGCGATCGCCGCGGCCCACGCGGCTGTCGGCGGGCGGCGGCGTATCGACAGCATATTTGCCGGTGAGCACGCCGCGCGCGAGCGGACTGTACGGCACCACGCCCAGGCCGTAATGCGCGGCGGCGGGCAACTGCTCGACCTCGGCCGTGCGATCGACGATGTTGTAAAGCGGCTCGCTCGCCACCGGACGATCGATGCCGAGTTGATCGGCGAGACGCACGACTTCGGCAATGCGCCAGCCGCGGAAATTCGACAGCCCGAAATAGCGCACCTTGCCCTGGCGGATCAGATCGGCCACGGCGCGCACGCCTTCTTCGAGCGGCAGATCCGGCAGCGCGCGATGGAAATACAGCACGTCGATATAGTCGGTGCCGAGACGCTTGAGGCTCGCCTCGACCGTTTGAAAGATCCACTTGCGCGACTGTCCCTGCTGATTCGGGCCCTGCGCCGGGCCAGCCGGAAAGCCGAACTTGGTGGCGACGACCCAGTCGTCGCGGCGCGCGGCAATGGCGCGGCCGACGATCTCTTCCGAGCGGCCCGCGTGATACACGTCCGCCGTATCGATGAAATTGATGCCCTGATCGAAGGCTTTGTCGATGATACGCACCGACGTCGCCTCATCGGTTTCGCCACCGAACATCATGGCGCCCAGACACAACGGCGACACCTTCAATCCACTGCGGCCCAGATTTCGATAATCCATTCGCTCTTGCTCCAAGGTTGCTGCGCGTCCCGTCGACGGCGTATTCGCCTATTAGAATGCGTGGCAGCGATGAAATAAATACCAGTTCATGGCATGGCTTCATGAATACGATTCATCAATAGACCGACGCGGACTTCGCGCGCAGCAAAAGCAATCTGCCCGCGATTCATGAATGGCGTTCATAACGGCATGCGTCCGGACGGGCTCAATCGAAACGATCGGATCTGATAGAAATATCGCGTTTGCGCCCTCCCCAGCCAAGGATATCGATCATGCAGAAAACGCCCTCTCTCGCCGACATGCAAGCCGTCGCGCCCGCTTTCGCGCGCTACACGTCGGAGACCGTGCTTAACGGCCTGTGGAAGCGCCCGCAACTCACGCCGCGCGAACGCAGCATCGTCACCTTCGCGGCGCTCGTCGCGCGCAATCAGGTCATCGAACAGCCGCGCCATCTGCGGCTCGCGCTCGACAATGGCGTGACGCCCGCCGAAATCGCGGAGATCGTCACCCATCTCGCGTTCTATGCGGGCTGGGCCAACGCGAGCGCGGCCGTCGCCGCGGCGCTGCCCGTGTTCGAGGAGCGCGGCATCGGCGCCAGTCAACTCGCCGATGCCGCGCGCGAACCGTTGCCGCTCGACGAAGCCGCCGAAGCGCAACGCGCCACGCTCGTCTCGCAACTGTTCGACGACGTCGCGCCCGGCGTCGTGCAATACACCACCGATGCGCTCTTTCGCGACCTCTGGCTGCGCCCCGGCCTCGTGCCGCCCGAGCGCAGCCTCGTCACCGTGACGGCGCTGGTCGCCAACGGTCAGGCCGCACAGATCACCTACCACCTGAATCGCGCGATGGACAACGGCCTCACGAAAGCGCAAGCCTCGGAAACGCTGACGCAACTCGCGTTCTATTCGGGCTGGCCGAACGTGTTCTCGGCGATGCCTGTATTCAAGGAAGTGTTCGAGCGTCGCGGCATGTAATTTATTCCGGCATCCTGATTATTTCGATGCGGCGAGCCATGCGTTCTGATTACATCATGCGCGGCTCGCCGTCGAAGCTCTCTTTCGCTTCCCTCACAACGAATTTCCATTCCCTCTTCCCGCTGCGCGTCCAATAGCGCAGAATGGTCTGCAAACGCGTCACGGCAATTTCATGCCTGAAAACAAGGCATGAAATTGCCGAGCGTCCCACATTCTGGGCGAATCACCTCCCTCGGCCCGCGCCGAACCGCCCAGGGCTCACGCAGACCACACAGGAGGAGACACGATGGACAACAAGGTGCTGACGCCCGCGAGCGCAGCCGCTGCCACCACGCGCGCGAATTTCCGCTGGCGCGTGCTCATCTGGCTGCTGATCGGCGGCATCATCAATTATCTCGACCGCGCCAATCTGGCCATCGCCGCGCCCGGCATGATTCACGATCTCGGCCTCACGCGCACGCAGATCGGCTTGCTGGGCACGGTGTTCGCCTGGACTTACGCGGTCATGCAATTGCCCGCGGGCTGGATCATCGACCGCTTCGGCGCGAAGCGCGCCTACGCGGTCGGCATGATCTGGTGGAGCGTGGCGACGTGGCTCACGGGCGTGGTCGGCTCCATCGCCGGGCTCCTCGTGATGCGCGTGCTGCTCGCCGTGGGCGAAGCGCCGTGCTGGCCCACGTCGGCGAAAATCACCGCCGCCTGGTTTCCCGCCAAGGAGCGCGGTTTCGCAACCGGCATCTGGGACTCGTCGTCGAAATGGGGCCCGGCGCTCGCGCCCGCCGTGCTCGTCGCGCTGATGATCGCGTTCGGCTGGCGCTCGCTCTTTCACGTGACCGGCGCGATCGGCATCGTCTTCGCCGGGCTGTTCCTGCTGCTCTATCGCAATCCGATGCAGAGCAAGCGGCTCTCGCGCGAAGAGTTTGCCTATATCGAAGCGGGCGGCGGCGGTCACGAGCAATCGCTCACGAACGCGCCCATCAAATGGCGCTCGCTGTTCGCTTCGCAAAGCGTGTGGGGCATGATTCTCGGCTACTTCTGCGCGATCTGGCTGTGGAATCTCTTCCTCGTGTTCCTGCCGCTTTATCTGCTCGACCGCTTTCATATCACGCTGGTGCAACTGGGTCTTTACGCGAGCATTCCGTGGTTCGGCGGCGCGGTGGGCGAGATCGTGGCAGGCTTCGTCGCCACCAAGCTCGTCGATGGCGGCTTCGCCACGCCGATCGTCGCCAAGCGTCTGATGATCGTCGTGACCTCGCTCGGCGCGGCCGTTTGCGCGGTAGCGTTGCCGTTCGTGGACAGCATCGGCGCCACCGTCACGCTGATGACGCTCGGCCTCGCCTGCATCGCGGCGACCATCGGCAACGCATGGGCGCTCGCGGGCGACATCGCGCCGAATTCGATGATCGCTTCGGTCAGCGCGATCCAGAATTTCGGCGGCTATTTCGGCGGCGCGTTTTCGCCGGTCGTAGCGGGTTTCATCGTCGATCGCACGGGTTCGTATCTGCTGGCCTTCGTGATCGGCGGCGTGATCGCGGGCTGCGCCGCGCTGTTCTACTGGTTCATGGCGCGACGCGCGATCGTGGAGACGCGCGCCGCTTGAGGCCTTGAAACAAGGCACAAAACACGATTCAAGGCGCGGCCGTCACCGCGCCTTCCCGTTCCAGCACGGCGATCTGCGCCGCGTCGTAGCCAAGCTCGACCAGCACGTCGCGCGTGTGTTCGCCATAGAGCGGCGCGGGCCGCGCGTGCGTGGTCGGCGATTGCGAAAAATGAATCGGCAAGCCGATGCCAGACATCTTTCCAGCAAGCGCATGCTCGGTCTCGACGATCATGCCGCGCGCCAACGCCTGCTCGTGCGCCGCGGCTTCCGGCACGCTGAGCACAGGCCCGCAGGGCAAGCCGATTTCGTCGAAGGTCGCGAGCCACTGCGCGGTGCTGCGTTCGCGCAGGCGCGCGCTCAGGATCGCCGCCAGATCGGCGCGATGAGCGAGACGGCCGGCGTTGGTCGCGAAGCGCGCGTCGTCGGCGAGACCGGGAATCGCCAGCACGGACACGAGGCGCTCGTAATTGCTCTGATTCGCCGCGCCGATGTTGATCCAGCCGTCGCGCGTTTCGAAGGCCTGATACGGTGCGCTGGTCGGATTGGCCGAGCCCGCTTTCTGCAGCACCGTGCCGTCGGCGAAATAATTCGCGAACGCCCAGTACATCTGCTGCAAGCCCGCTTCGAACAGCGACGTGTCCACCATTTGCCCGAGGCCGGTCACCTGCCGTCCCGCATAGGCCGCGCAAATGCCCAGCGCCGCGAGTATGCCCGCGTTGATATCGGTGACGGGCGAGCCCGCCTTGATGGGCGCCTGCCCCGGCTCGCCGGTCATGCTCATGAGGCCGCTCATGCCCTGCGCGATGAGGTCGAAGCCGCCCTTGTCCGCATACGGGCCGCTGCGGCCATAACCCGAAATCGCGCAGTAAATCAGGCCTGGATTGTCGGCCTTGAGCGTGTCGTAGCCCATGCCGAGTTTCTCCATCGTGCCGCGACGATAGTTTTCGGTGACCACGTCGGCGTCCGCGAGCAGACGGCGCAGCACCGCGCGCCCGCCCTCGGTCTTGAGGTTGAGCGCGATGCCGCGCTTGCCGCGATTGACCATCATGAACGACGCGGACTCGCCGCTCGCGAGAATCGGTGCGAAACGGCGGCAATCGTCGCCGCCCGGCATCTTCTCGACCTTGATGACTTCCGCGCCCATGTCGGCGAGCATCATGCCGCACACCGGCCCCGACATGATGTGCGCGAGTTCGATCACCTTCATGCCCGCGAGCGGTCCCTCGCCGGGCTTGCGCGGCGAGCTGTCCTTTTCCACGTTCATCTCAGCGTCCCTTGAATTGCGGCGTCGACTTCGCGAGAAACGCCTGGTAGCCAATGCGGAAGTCCTCGGTGCCGAAGCACGCAAAGCCTTCGTCGCGTTCCGCGTCGCTGAGCGGCGCCGGATTGCGCGCGCGGCGCACGAACTGCTTGTGCCAGCGCGCGACCAATGGCGCGCCGCCCGCGATGCGCCGCGCGGTGTCGAGCGCCTGCGCGCTCACCTCGGCGTCGGGCACGACGCGCGTGACGAGCCCTTTGGCGAGCGCTTCGCGTGCGTCGAGAATGCGGCCTTCGAGCAGGATCTCCAGCGCGACGGCCTCGCCCGCGAGACGCAGCAGCGCGTTGAGTTCCGCGTGCGCCATCACGAGACCGAGGTTCTTGATCGGCGCGCCAAAGCGGCTCGATTCTCCGCAGATCCGCAGATCGCAGAGGGCGGCCAGTTCCAGCCCGCCGCCCACGCAGATGCCGTGAATCATCGCGACCACGGGCACGGGACACGCGTCGATCAGGTTCAGCGTGCGATGCATGAGCGCGCCGTATTCGCGCGCCTGTTCGACGTTCGAGCGGTCAGTGGCGAATTCGCCGATATCGTTGCCCGGCGAGAACGCTTTTTCGCCCGCGCCGCGCAGCACGATGCAACGCAGCGACGCATCGGCGGACAGCGTCTCGAAGGTGTCGCCCAGCGTGCGCCAGAGCGTGCGCGTGAGCGCGTTGAGCTTCGCGGGCCGGTCGATCGTGACGATGGCGATAGCGTCGTCGCGCTCGTCACGATCGATACGGATGCGGCCGTTCGCGGTTTCATTCGGGGCTTTATTCACAGTGTCATGGGCGGCTTCATCGTTCATCACGATCTCCCTGCCTTACGCGGTGGTATGCGCGTGCGCGCCGTCGGCGGAACGCGAGGCGCTGTCGAGCGCGCGGTCCGGACGCATCGTGAACGACAGCACGATGCCCGCCGCCATGATCGCCATCGACACCGTGAACGGCAGATTCCAGTTGCCCGTGCGGTCGATCAGCCAGCCGCCCACCACCGGGCTCACGATGGCCGCCGCCGCCGAGCCCGTGTTCATGATGCCGCTCGCGGTGCCCGCATGCTTCGGCGCGATGTCCATCGGCACGGACCACATCGGCCCGATCGTCATTTCGTTGAAGAAGAATCCGCCGCTCAGGCACAGCGCGGCGAGCGTGACCGTGACGTTCTGCACGAACAGGATCGGCGCGAGCGACAGCAGCGTGAGGAACATGCACACGCCCACCATCACGTTGCGCGCGAGACGCAGGTTCTGGCTTTTCTTGAGGATGCGATCGGTCACCGAACCGCCGAGCCAGTCGCCCAGCACGCCCGCGAAAAACACGCCCGAAGCGAACAGCGCCGACTTGCCGAGCTGCATGTGATAGTTGTGCAGGAAGTACTGCGGAATCCAGCCGAGAAACAGCCACAGCACCCAGCCATAGCAGAAGTACACGGCCGTGACCGGCGACATGCGCGCGGCCAGGCGACGCCACGGCACCGGTTCGCGTTCCTTCGCGCCCGTGTAGCGTTCGAGCCCGGCGCATTCGGCTTCGGTGATACGCGGATGCGCGCGCGGATCATCGCGGAAATACCAGATCCACAGCAGCGCCCACAGGAAACTCACCACGCCCGTGACGATGAACGCGCCGCGCCAGCCCGACATCAGCATGAGCCAGACGATCAGCGGCGGCGCGACGGCGTTGCCGATGCGCGAGGCGGCGTGCGTCGTGCCTTGCGCGAAGCCACGCCGGTCGGCGGGCATCCAGTTCGACATCGCGCGCGTGGCGGTCGGAAAGGTTGCGCCTTCGCCGAGACCGAGCAGAAGACGCGCGACGATCATCGACGCGAAGCCGCCCGCGAGACCCGTGAGCACGGTCGCGCCGGCCCAGATCAAGGCGCACACCGCGAGCGTGCGGCGCGGGCCGAAACGGTCGCCCACCCAGCCGCCGATGATCTGGAACAGCAGGTACGGATACGCGAATGCGGAGAATACGATGCCGACTTCGGTATGCGAGAGATGCAGTTCGGCCGCGAACTGGCTCGCGGCCGTGCTCACGTTGACGCGGTCGACGTAGGTGATGAGGTACATCGCGCACAGCAAGAGCAGCACGCGTGTGGTGGCTCGGCGGAACATCGTCGTCTCCTGTTTAGTCATGGCGCGAACGCGGGGATGCGGCGCGCGGGCTCACTGCTGTAGCGTGATTCGACTGCTTGTTCGACTACGTGCGGCGGTTGCGTGTGGCAAATGCGTGTATCGACTACGCTTGCGCGGCGTGCGGATGCAGCGCGCGTTCCAGCACCTGCGCGACGTGCAGCGCATGCGCCGCTGCGCCATCGGCGATCTGATGACGGCAACTCGTGCCATCGGCGACCACGAGCGCGTCGCCGGCCTGCTGGGCCGCGCGCACGGCGGGCAACAGCGAGAGTTCGGCCATCGCCATCGACGTCGCGTAATGCTCGCGCTCGTAGCCGAAGCTGCCCGCCATGCCGCAGCACGACGACTCGACCGTTTCCACCTTCAGCTGCGGAATCCAGCCGAGCACGGTTTGCACCGGCGTGAACGCGCCAAACGCTTTCTGATGACAATGGCCGTGCACGAGCGCGCGCGCTTTCGGCAGCGCGTGCAGCGTCAGATCGAGCCGCTGCGCCGCGTGCTCGCGCACGAGAAATTCTTCGAACAGGAACGCGTGGCGCGCGAGCTTCGCGGCGGCCTCGCCGAAACCGTAAGCGGTCCACTCGTCGCGCAGCGTCAGCAGGCACGACGGTTCGAGGCCGACCACCGCCACGCCGCGTTCGACATACGGCAGCAGCGCATCGAGCGAGCGACGCGCTTCGGCTTTGGCTGCATCGACGAGACCGGCGGAGAGCATCGTGCGTCCGCAGCACAGCGGACGCTCGCCCGCGCGCTGATTCAGATGGACCGTATAGCCCGCCGCTTCGAGCACGCGCTGCGCGGCGCGCGCAACAGCGGGCTCGAGATAGTTGCTGAAGGTATCGACGAAGAGCAGGACTTCGCGCGTCGATGTTGCCGATTCAGACTTGCTTTGATCGCTTTGATCGCGTTGATCGCGTTGGCCGCTTCGATCGCGCTGCTGCGCAAGATACGGACGCCCGATCTCGGGCAGCGCACGCGCCTCGGCCAGACCGATGCGCCGCTTGAGCCACGCCGCCACGCGCGGCAGGCGTTCGAGCGCGGCCGGACCGCCCGGCACGCGGCTCGCGAGCGGCGCATAGCGCGGTAGATAAGCCACGAGCCGGTCGCGCCAGCGCAAGCCGTGTTCACGTTGCCACGCCGCGCGCGCCTCGATTTTCAGGCGCGCCATGTCCACGCCGGTCGGGCAATCGCGCTTGCAGCCCTTGCACGACACGCACAGATCGAGCACGTCCTTCACCGCCTGGCTCGCGAGACCGCCGACACCCGCGCCGCCCTCCGCGCCGTCGAGTTGCCCCGAGAGCGCGAGCCGCAGCGTATTGGCACGGCCGCGCGTGACGTGCTGCTCGTCGCGCGTGACGCGATAACTCGGACACATCGTGCCCGCGTCGAACTTGCGGCAATGGCCGTTGTTGTTGCACATCTCCACGGCTTTCGCGAGGCCCGCGCTCGCGTCGTGGCCCGAGCCCGGCGCGCCCTCCTCGCCCGTGAGCGGATCGCGCGTGACATTCCAGGCCGACCAGTCGAGCGCCGGTTCGAGCGCGCGCTCGCGATAACCCGGCGCGAAGCGGAAGTGTTCGGCGGCATCCATCTTCGGCGGATTGACGATGCGATCCGGACTCAGGCGATTGCCCGGATCGAACAACGTCTTGATCTGCGCGAACGCCTCATTGATGCGCGGGCCATACTGCCACGCGACCCATTCGCCACGGCACAAGCCATCGCCATGCTCGCCCGAAAACGCGCCCTTGTACTCGCGCACCATCGCCGCGGCCTCTTCGGCAATCGCGCGCATTTTCTGCGCGCCGTCGCGGCGCATATCGAGAATCGGCCGCACGTGCAGCGTGCCCACGCTCGCGTGCGCGTACCACGTGCCTTCCGTGCCGTGTCGATGAAACACCTCGGTCAGGCGGCTCGTGTAGTCGGCGAGATGCTCGAGCGGCACCGCGCAATCTTCGATGAAGGAGACCGGCTTGCCGTCGCCCTTCATGCTCATCATGATGTTCAGGCCCGCCTTGCGCACGTCCCAGAGCGCTTTTTGCGCGGCGGCGTCGGCCATTTCGACCACGCTGCCGGGCAGGCCAAGATCGCCCATCAATTCGACCAGCTGCGCGAGCCGCGCGATCTGCGCCTCGCGGTCGTCGCCCGCGAACTCCACCAGCAGCACCGCTTGCGGCGAGCCGACCAGCGCACGCTCGATCACCGGCTTGAACGCGGGATTGCTCAACGCAAGATCGATCATCGTGCGATCGACCAGTTCGACCGCCGCCGGCCCGAGCTTGACGATGTGCTGCGTGAGATCCATCGCGCCGTAGAAGGTCGGAAAGTTCACCACGCCCAGCATCTTGTGACGCGGCAGCGGCGCAAGCCTGAGCGTCAACTGGCGGCTGAACGCGAGCGTGCCTTCGGAACCCACGAGCAGATTGGCGAGATTGGGTTCGCCGTCCGCTTCGAAGGCGAGCGGATTCTGGCAATCGAACAGATCGAGGTTGTAGCCCGCCACGCGACGCAGCACTTTCGGCACGCGCTCGCGCAAGGCGTCGCGCTCGCGTTCGGCGATACGGCGCACGCCGTCGACGAGCGCCTGCGTGCGCGGATCGCGCGCCATCGCCGAGAGCTTGCCGAAGCGGGTTTCGTGACCGTCGGCGAGCACGGCGTCGATGGCGGCCACGTTGTGCACCATGATGCCGTACTCGATCGAGCGCGAGCCGCACGAATTGTTGCCCGCCATGCCGCCAATCGTGCATTGCGCGCCCGTCGACACATCGACCGGAAACCACAGACCATGCGGCTTGAGCCACGCATTCAGATGATCGAGCACGATGCCCGGCTCGACCGTGACCGTGCGCGCGTCCTTGTCGAAATCGACGATGCGGTTCAGCCATTTGCTCGTATCGATCACGAGCGCTTCGCCCACCGTCTGCCCGCACTGGCTCGTGCCCGCGCCGCGCGCCAGCAGCGGCGTGCCTGTTTCGCGCGCGATATCGAGCACGAGGCGCAGATCGTCCTGATCGCGCGGCACCACGACGCCGATCGGCATGATCTGGTAGATCGACGCGTCGGTGGCGTAGCGACCGCGCGAGGCGCGGTCGAACAGCACGTCGCCGCGCAGCTCCTGCGCGAGGCGCGCGGCCAGCGGCGTGAGCGCCGCGCGCGCGGAAGCGGGCATCAGGCGAATCGGCTGAACGAGCGGTTTGGGCGTGGACGTGAGCATCGCGTGTGGATACGTCAGGAATCCGAACGTTATGGACGAGAGAGATCAGCCGCGCGTGCGTGACGTAGCTCGTCAACGCACGCGCCGCGCTGATTACGACATCAGGCTGCGTCAGGCGGCCGCTTTCAGCGCGGGCCGCGCGGCGTGCTCGGTCAGATACGCCATCGCCGCGCCCACGCCCGTGCCCGCGAGCGGCACGCCCGCGAGCCGCAGGCCCATTTCGCAGCCGGTCAGCGCGGCCATCAGCGTGAGGTCGTTGCAGTCGCCCAGATGACCGATGCGGAACATGCGCCCCTTGACCTTGCCGAGCCCGGTGCCCAGCGACAGATCGAAGCGTTCGTAGATGAGCTTGCGCACCGCGTCGGCGTCCACGCCTTCGGGCATCATCACGCCCGTGAGCACCGGCGAATAGACGGCGGGATCCGCGCACTGGATCTCCAGGCCCCAAGCCTGCACGGCCGCGCGGCACGCCGCCGCAAGCCGCTGATGACGCGCGAACACGTTATCGAGTCCTTCGCCGAGGATCATGTCGAGCGCTTCGGCGAGGCCGTACAGCAGATTCGTGTTCGGCGTGTAGGGCCAGTAGCCCTGCTGGTTCATGTCGATGATTTCGGTCCAGGCCCAGAACGCGCGCGGCAGCTTCGCCTCGCGGCTAGCCGCGATGGCCTTCGGCGAGACCGCGTTGAAGCTGATGCCGGGCGGCAGCATCAGGCCTTTCTGCGAGCCGGAGACAGTCACGTCCACGCCCCATTCGTCGTGCCGGTAATCGGCGGACGCGAGGCCCGAGATCGTATCGACCATCAGCAGCGCCGGATGCCCTGCGGCATCGATCGCGCGGCGCACGGCGGCGATATCGGACGTCACGCCCGTCGAGGTTTCGTTGTGCACCACGCAGACAGCCTTGATCGTGTGGCCCGCGTCCGCGCGCAGACGCGCCTCGATCTGATCGGCCTGCACGCCGCGTCGCCAGCCTTCGATGCCCGGCAAGCCGAGAAATTCGGGTTTGAGGCCGAGGCTTTCGGCCATCTTCTTCCACAAGGTCGCGAAGTGGCCGGTCTCGTACATGAGCACCGTGTCGCCCGGCGAGAGCGTATTCGTGAGCGCCGCTTCCCACGCGCCCGTGCCCGAGGCCGGATAGATCACCACGGGCTGCGCGGTCTTGAAGATCTTCTTGATGCCGTCGAGCACGGAGAGCCCGAGCGCGCCGAATTCAGGCCCGCGATGGTCGATGGTCGGGTAGCTCATGGCCCGCAGGATGCGGTCCGGCACGGGGCTCGGACCGGGAATCTGCAGGAAATGTCGGCCGGCGGGATGGAAGTCGAGTTTCAGCATGAAGGCGTCCCACGTTCAGGAAAGGTCGGAAGTCACACGCACTGCGTTCGAAGCCACCCGGCAGCTGCTCTTACGCCGAAATGGCATTTTGCATGCAAAATACTCTAGTCCACCCAGCCGCAGATGCAAGGCTCAATTGGCATGAAATGCCCCAGGGGAAACCCGCCGATGCAGTGCAGCGTGGGTTCTCGGGCGATCACGCTAGAATGGGGGCACGTCGGACGATCGGGGTTTCGTATGCAAAATGCAGACATTCCGGACGCACAACTCGCGTCCGCGCAGCCTGAGGCGCACGAACTGGCACTGCCCAAGCTCGCGCGCCAGCGCCTGCACGACACGGTGGTCGATCATCTGCGCGAGTTCATCGTCGAGGGCCAGCTCGCGCCGGGCGTGAAGCTCAACGAGCGCAAGCTCTGCGAGGTGCTCGGGATTTCGCGCACGCCGTTGCGCGAGGCGCTCAAGGTGCTCGCCGCCGAAGGGCTGATCGAGATCTCGCCGAATCGCGGCGCTACCGTCGCGCAACTGAGCGAAGCCGAGATCCGCGATATGTTCGAGCTGATGAGCGGGCTCGAATCGTTCGCGGGCGAACTCGCGTGCGCGCGCATCAGCGAAGGCGAGCTTGCGCAGATCAAAACGCTGCACGCGGCCATGCTCGTCTGCCGCGCGCAGAACGACCTGTCCGGCTATTACGCGCGCAATCACGCGATTCACGATCTCATCAACGCGGCGGCGCGTAACGTGGCGCTGCGTCAGACTTATGTGACGCTCAACCGTCGCTTGCAGGCGCTGCGTTTCCGCTCGAATTTCCAGACCGCGAAATGGGACAGCGCGATCCGCGATCACGAAGCGATGATCGCCGCGCTCGAAGCGCGCAACGGCGCGGCGCTCTCCGCGATCCTGCGCTCGCACCTGCTGGCCAAGCGCGACGCCGTGCTCGCCGAACACACGCTTTCGGTGGCGGGCATGCGCGCGCCGTGATAACGGCGCTATCGGCGTTCAAACGCTTTCTCTTTGGCAAGCCGTGATCTGTGCGCATGCACAGATTGCGCTCGCGCGCATGCGCACGCAGGCATCGGCGCGTGCATCCGCCGTCTGCCTTTATACTGCTGGCCCCGGAAACAACGACAGACAAGGACGGCGGCGCCCCGCGCGCCATCGTCGACAAGGAAGACCAGATGGGACCGTATGTAGACGCCGTGCCCTCGGCGGAAGTGCTGCCCGCGCGCGCCGACGTGGTGATCGTGGGCGGCGGTGTGATCGGCGTATCGGCGGCGTGGCACCTCGTTTCGCAGGGCTTGAGCGTGGTGCTCTGCGAGAAAGGCCATATCGCCGGCGAACAGTCGAGCCGCAACTGGGGCTGGTGCCGCCAGGCGGGCCGCGACATGCGCGAAATGCCGCTCATCACCGAAAGCATGCGCCACTGGCGCGGCATGGCCGAGGCCGTGGGCGCCGACGTGGGCTACCACGAATGCGGCGTGCTCTACATCGGCGCGAACGAGGAAGACGAAGCGGGCTTCCAGCAATGGTTCGACGATGCATCGGGCTACGACACGGGCGCGCGCATGGTGCGCGGCGCGGAACTCGCGAAACTGATGCCCGGCGCGTCGCGCGCGTATCGCGCCGGCCTCTTCGTGCCGACCGACGGCCGCGCGGAACCGCAGCGCGCCGTACCCGCAATGGCCCGCGCTGCGCAGGCGCGCGGCGCGACGCTCATCGCGCACTGCTCGGTGCGAGCCCTCGAACGTTCGGCGGGCCGCGTCTCGGGCGTGGTCACGAGCCGCGGCCGCATCGCCTGCGACGCCGTGATTCTCGCGGGCGGCGCGTGGTCGAGCCTGTTCTGCGCGAACGAAGGCGTGCGCCTGCCGCAACTGAAAGTGCTCGGCACCGTGCTGCGCACTTCGCCGGTCGAGAACGGGCCGCCGACGTGCGGCTGGCTCGGCGACATCGGGTATCGCAAGCGCGCGGACGGCGGCTACACCATCGGCTATAGCGGCCATCGCTACACGCCCGTGAGCCCCGAAGGCTTTAAATATCTGCGCGAATACACGCCGCTGCTCAAGCAGAACTGGCGCACGATCCGGCCGCGTTTCGATTCGGCGGCATGGCGCGAGTTTCGCGATCGTCCGGGCTGGAACGCCGAACAGACGAGCCCGTTCGAACGCACGCGCACGATGGACCCGCAGCCTTCGCAACGTGGCGTGCAAGCCGCAATGGAAAGCATGCGCCGCCTCTACCCCGCGTTCAACGACGCGCGCATCGTGCAGGACTGGGCCTGTTATATGGACGTGACGCCCGACATCATTCCGTATATCGGCCCCGCTGCGAGCGTACCGGGACTCACGGTGGCGACGGGCTTCTCGGGTCACGGATTCGGCATTGGTCCCGCAGCAGGACGCGCTGCCGCCGACGTCGCGACGGGCCGCAATGCGGGCATCGACCTCGCTCCGTTCTCGCTCGATCGCTTCGCGCCGGGCACGCCGATCGTGCCGGGCGGAGAGATCTGAAGCTACCCGCGTTTCACAGTGTTCGATCGACGGCGTCGCGACATGCGGCGCCGTTTTTTTACGTGCGACAAATTCGCCACCTTGCGCACGCAAGCGCCTTTCAACAAAACACGCCTGAAAACAGGATCAAAACGTAATTCGGAAAATCATCCCGACTATTTTATTTCGGCATCCATATTAATTTACCGATGTGACACGTTGTGTCACTTTCATAGCCGTTTTGCAATCGAGCCTTTCACGTTATGTGCGGCCACTATGGTGGACGCATTTAATTTATTCCTCTATACTCGATTCGTCTTAATTACAAAACGCAACATCTCTTGCGATTCTCGCTGCAACGTCGTGCAAGTTTCACGCTCGCAGTCGGCTCGCACCATCAAGGGAACCTCCGGTTCCAGCGGCACGCAAATTGCTACCGCACTCTTGCCGTTGCAGTTTTAAACGGCGCCCCTGTCTGGCACGCACAACGCGCAGCCGGACTGAACATGACAACCAGACGAACGCCATAGCGTTCATTCGACGGCCGGCCGCCCATTGATCGCGCGTCGGTACAGACTGTTTCCGTCAGTTCAATCGCGGCCATGCCGGGATCACGAACTTCCTTCGCGGCGCCATTGCCTGGCGCTCCCGCGGCGTGCCTGCGCGCGCCGTTTCGTCTACAAGGAGGCGTATCTTCATGACTCGACGCACTGTCCAACTCGTGGGCAGCCTGATAGCGATAGCCGTCATAGCGTGGGCGCTTGCCCGCGGTATCGGCGCCGACACGTTCCGCAGCCATGCGGGCGATCTCGCGTATTACACGGGCCAGCACATGCTGCTCGTGGGCTATTCGATGGCGCTTGCCATCCTCGTCGGCGTGCCCGCCGGCGTGATGCTCAGCCGCCCGCGCTTTCAGCGCCAGGCCGAACGCTTCATGCAGATCTTCAACATCGGCAACACGATTCCCTCGCTCGCCGTGCTGGCGATCGCGCTGGGCATCTTCGGTATCGGCGACATCCCCGCCATCGTCGCGCTGTTTCTCGCCTCGCTGCTGCCGATCACGCGCAACACCTACGAAGGCGTGAAAAACGTACCCGCTTCGCTGCGCGAAGCTGCGAAAGGCATTGGCATGACGGGCTGGCAATCGCTCGTGCGCGTCGAGCTGCCGAACGCGGTGCCCATCATGGTGGGCGGCGTGCGCACGGCGCTCGCCATCAACGTGGGTACGGCCCCGCTCGCCTATCTGATCGGCGCGGACAGCCTCGGCTCGCTGATCTTCCCCGGCATCTATCTCGACAATCAGCCCCTGCTGCTGCTGGGCGCCGCCATCACGGCGATTCTGGCGCTCGTGCTCGACGGCATTGTCGCGACCGGCAGTCGTCAATGGATGTTCCGTCACGGAGGTCTCGGATGATGTTTCGCAGTACGATACGACGCCTCGCGAGCGCCTGCGCCATCGGCACGCTGTGTTTCGCGGCCAGCACCTCGGCGTTCGCCGCCAAAATCGTGCTCGGCGCGAAGAACTTCACCGAGCAATACGTGCTGGCCGAAGTCACGGCGCAATATCTGCGTTCGCGCGGCTACGACGTCGAAGTGCGCTCGGGCCTCGGCAGCACGCTGATGCGCAGCGCGCTGGAGAATGGCCAGTTCGACATGGTGTGGGATTACACGGGCACGGCGGCGCTGGTCTACGACAAGCTCACCGACAAGCTCGGCCCCGAAGCCATGTATCAGCGCGTGAAGGCGCTCGACGAACCGCGCGGCCTCATCTGGCTCAACGCCTCCACGCTCAACGACACCTACGCGATCGGCCTGCCCAGCGAATTCGCGCAGCAGACCGGCATCAAGACGGTCTCGCAGCTCGCGGACTATCTGAAGTCGAATCCGAAAGCCAAGCATATGGTGTTCGGCATGGACGCCGAATTCGCGAATCGTCCCGACGGCCTGAAGCCGCTGCTGGAAACCTACGGCATGCACTTCAAGCGTTCGCAGATGAAGCAGATGGACCCGGGCCTCGTCTACACGGCGCTGCATAACAACCAGCTGAAGATCGGTCTCGTCTACACGACCGATGGCCGCGTGAAGGGCTTCGGCATCGTGCCGCTCGAGGACGACAAGCATTTCTTCCCGCCGTACAACGCCGTGCCGGTCGTGCGCAAAGAGACGCTCGAGCACAATCCGAAGCTCGCGGCGCAGCTCAACGCGCTGTCGGCGGCGCTCAACAACGACGTGATGCAGGACATGAACAAGGCCGTGGACCTCGACGGCAAGTCGCCGCGCGACGTGGCCGACGCGTTCCTGCGCGCACACCCGTTGCCTTGAAGGAGCACGCATGAACGTATTCGACTATCTCGCGTCGAGCTGGCCCGACCTGCTCCAGCTCACGCTCCAGCACATCTGGCTCGTCGGCATCGCCGTGGGCTGCGCGATCATCGCGGGCGTGCCGCTCGGCGTGCTCGTGAGCCGTCACGAATGGCTCGCCGGTCCGCTGCTCGGCATCGCCACGATCGTGCTCACGCTGCCGTCCATCGCGCTGTTCGGCCTGATGATCCCGTTCTTTTCGCGCTTCGGCCAAGGCATCGGCGCGGTGCCCGCGATCACGGCGGTGTTCCTCTATTCGCTGCTGCCGATCATGCGCAACACCTATCTCGCGCTGCGCAACGTGGACCCCGGCATCAAGGAAGCCGGCACCGGCATCGGCATGACCTCGTGGCAGCGTCTGCGCCTCGTCGACCTGCCGCTCGCGGTGCCCGTGATTCTCGCGGGCGTGCGCACCGCCGTCGTGATGAACATTGGCGTGATGACGATCGCCGCCGTGATCGGCGCGGGCGGACTCGGCACGCTGATTCTGCGCGCCATTGGCCAGAGCAGCATGATGAAGCTGCTGGTCGGCGCCGTGCTGGTCAGTATCGTGGCGATCGTCGCCGACCTGCTGTTGCAGGCCCTGCAACGCGCGCTCACACCGAAAGGAGTACAGAAGACATGATCGAACTCGACAAACTGACCAAGACTTTCGCACAGAAAAGCGGCCAGCCCGTGAAGGCCGTGGACTCCGTGAGCCTCTCGGTGCCCGAAGGCGAAATCTGCGTGTTTCTCGGGCCGTCGGGCTGCGGCAAGACCACCACGCTCAAGATGATCAACCGTCTGATCGAGCCCACCTCGGGCCGCGTGCTGATCAACGGCGAGGACACGACCGGTCTCAACGAAGTCGATCTGCGCCGCCATATCGGCTATGTGATCCAGCAGATCGGCCTGTTCCCGAACATGACGATCGAGGAAAACATCACGGTCGTGCCGCGTCTGCTCGGCTGGGACAAGAAGCGTTGCGCCGAGCGCGCGATCGAACTCATGTCGATGGTCGCGCTCGATCCGAAGCTGTATTTGAAGCGTTATCCGCGCGAATTGTCGGGCGGTCAGCAACAGCGTATCGGCGTGATTCGCGCGCTGGCCGCCGACCCGCCTGTGCTGCTGATGGACGAGCCGTTCGGCGCGGTCGACCCGATCAATCGCGAAACCATCCAGAACGAGTTCTTCCAGATGCAGCGGCAACTGAAGAAGACCGTCATCATGGTGAGCCACGACATCGACGAAGCGATCAAGCTCGGCGACCGCATTGCCGTTTTCCGTCGCGGCCAGCTCGTGCAATACGATCATCCCGATACGCTGCTCGCGCGCCCGCGCGACGAATTCGTCGCCCAGTTCGTGGGCCAGGACAGCACGCTCAAGCGCCTCTTGCTCGTGAAGGCCGGCGACGCCGCCACGCAGCCCGAAACGGCTCGCGTGGAAACGCCGCTCACGCACGCGTTCTCGGTGATGGACGAAGCCGATACACGCTACCTCACCGTGCTCGACGACGCGCGCCATGCGCTCGGCTATGTCACGCGCCGCGCGGCCCGTGGCGCAGACGGTGTATGCGGCGACCGCGTGACGCCGTTCGCCGCATCGGTGTCGGCCGAAGACAATCTGCGCGTGGTGCTTTCGAAGATGTATCAGTTCAGCGCTTCGTGGATGCCGGTGCTCGACGCCGATGGCGGCTACGTCGGCGAGATCACGCAGGACTCGATCGCCGAATATCTGAGTTCGGGCCGCTCGCGCCAGCAAACGGGTCAGGCGCCCGCGAAGGCGGTCGCGACGGCGTGAGGCTTTAGCGCCGGCGCTTTCATCAACGCGGCACCATGAAAAAGGGCTCGTTCGTAAGATGCGAACGAGCCCTTTCTTTTTAGGCGCTACAAAACTGGCGGTTTAACGCGGGCCGCCACCGGGACCACCGCCGCCGCCAGGACCGCCACCACCGCCGCCAGGTCCGCCGCCGGGACCACCAGGGCCGCCGCCATAGCCGCCACCCGGGCCGCCAGGACCGCCGCCAGGAGGCGGCCCCCACCAGCAACCGCCGAGCGCGGCGGTGAGGAACAGCGCGGTCAATATCGTCATCAATTTCTTCATGGGCTCTCCTGTGGCGATGGTCGAGCAGCACACGCGTATGCGTACGCACGCATCGGCCGGGAACCAGGCGCACAAGCAACGCGCATGCCTGCCACTCTAGCCTCAAACGCGATCGGGCGATACGCAGCCTGCTCATTCGTCTAACCACGGTTCGACGCGAGCCCGCCGGCATCGTTCATTGTGTTAAGCGTGTGTTAAGTGCGCGGTCCGCATAATCGGCGCTCGCCCACCGCGCCTCGTTGCGCCCGATCTTCACGCATGAAACGCCTTTATCACCATCGCGGCCACGTGATCGACGTCAGCGTCGAAACCGTCTGCCGCGCGCCGGACGGCGCCGCCACGGCGCTCGACCATATCGCCGTGCTGCTGATTACCGCCGACGCAACGCCGGCGCGTCCCGACGCACAACCGTATGCGCGCCTGCGCATCGATCGCACCTCGGGCCGCGCCTTCGAATCCGAAGCCGATGCGCTGATGGGCGGCTACAGCGTGGGACGCGGCATCGTAGATAAACTCGTCGACAAAATGATCGACGCGTCCTGAACGCTCAAATAAAGCCTCAAGCCACGAGATACCGCTGCACGAGACGCACCCACGCGGCCGCGCCGAGCGGCAGCACCTGGTCGTTGAAATCGTAGCCGGGGTTATGCACCATGCAGCCGCCGAACTCGCCCTCGCCGTTGCCGAGCAGCAGATAGCAGCCCGGCACCGCGTTGAGCATCCACGCGAAATCCTCGCTGCCGTTCAGGCCTTTCGGCGCCTGCACCACCACGTTCTCCGCGCCGACGAGTTCCGTACAAACCTGTTGCGCCAGCAACGTTTCGTCGGGTGCATTGACCATCGGCGGCGTGAGCTGACGATAATCGATCTGCGCTTCCACGCCATGCGCCTGTGCCGTCAACGCGACGATCTCGCGCACGCGCTGCTCCACCAGCGCGCGCGTGTCCGGTCGCGCGGCCCGAATGTTCACGCCGAGCGTGACCGTTTCGGGAATTACGTTATGCGTCGCGCCGCCGCGAATGAAACCGACCGAGACCACCGCCGTGTCGTCGGGCGCGACGTTGCGCGCGACCACCGTCTGCAAGGCCGTGATCAGCGCGGCGGCGGCCACGACCGGGTCCTTCACGCGATGCGGCATCGCGCCATGTCCGCCCACGCCCTTGAGCGTGACGTCGGCGACATCGGAGGACAGGCTCACCGGGCCCGCCAGCACGCGGAACGTGCCCGCCGCGATGCCCGGCATGTTGTGCAGCGCGTAGACGGCGTCGCAGGGAAAGCGCTCGAACAGGCCGTCGTCGATCATCGCTTTCGCACCGCAAAGATTCTCTTCGTCAGGCTGGAAGATCAGGTTCAGCGTGCCGTCGAAATCGCGCCGCTGCGCCAGTGTCTTCGCCGCCGCGAGCAGAATCGCCGTGTGGCCGTCATGACCGCACGCGTGCATCTTGCCCGCGTGCTGGCTCGCATACGGCAGCCCCGTGTTCTCGACGATCGGCAACGCGTCCATGTCCGCGCGAATGCCGAGCCGCTTCGTGCCCGCGCCGAGCTTCAGTTGCCCGACCACGCCGCTGCGGCCAATGCCCGTATGCACGTCGTAGCCCCATTGCTCCAGCAGCATCGCCACCAGTTTCGCGGTCGCGCCGACTTCGAAACCCAGTTCGGGCTGCGAATGAATCCGCCGTCGAATGCCGATGAAAGTCTCCGCATCGATTTCGATTTCGGGCAGCAGCGTCGGCAACAGTTGAAACGGCGTGAGGGTGGATTCGCGCTTCATGTCGATGGATTCCTCTCAGGTTTTTTAGCCTTTTCGGCGTGGTTATTCGTATTCGATGCGGCGTGCTAGAGACGTCATTAAGCGACGCGGCGCTCGCGGATCCGCCACACGGCAAACAGCGTCACGCATCCGCACACCACCATGTAAAGCGCGGGCGACAGCGGATTGCCGGTCTTCGCGATCAGCCAGGTCACGATGAACTGCGAGCTGCCGCCGAACACCGTCACGCCCACGCTGTAGATCACCGACAGTCCGCTCGCGCGCACCGAAGCCGGCAGCATCTCCATGAGCACGAGCAGCATCGGCGTCGAGCCGAGGTTGGCGCAGGCCGTCATGACGACCGAGAGCAGCAGCACGAGCGGCACGCTCGGAAAGCGCGTCATCAGCCAGAACGCGGGTATCACCGTGACGATGTTGAAGAGAATCGAGGCCATCACGAGCGGTTTGCGGCGCGTGAGCCGGTCGGCGAGACGGCCCGACACGAGCGAGGCGATCAGCATCGTGACGCCGGTCGCGCAGCCCGAAAGCAGCGAGAGCGACGGCGGCATCTTGAGCACGCGGATCATGTACGTCGGCATGAAGAACACGACGAGGTACATGCCCACCGTGCCCGCCGTCACGGCGAGGATGCCGAGCCCGACCTTCGCGCCGTGCTCGCGCATGAGCGTGCCGAGCGGGCTGGCCGCGTCGGGTTCGGCCTGGTGCGTTTCGTCGAGTTTCGAGCGGATATAGAGGCCCACGGGCGCGATCGCGAGGCCGCCGAGAAACGGCAGGCGCCAGCCCCAGCTTTCGAGCGACGTCGGCGTGAGCGTCGCGTACAGCGCAGCGCCCGTGAGCGCGCCCAGCAGCGCCGAGATGCCCTGGCTGCCCAGTTGCCAGCTCACGCGAAAGCCGCGCCGGTCGACCGCGCCCGCTTCCATCAACATCGAGGTGGACGCGCCGATCTCGCCGCCGAGCGAAAAGCCCTGCAACAGGCGGCCCGCGAGCAGCACCAGCGAACCCCAGACGCCTGCCTGCGCATACGTCGGCGCGAACGCGATGCAGAGCGTGCCGCCGACCATCAGCGCGATGGTGAGCGTCATGGCCGCCTTGCGTCCGCGCCGGTCGGCATAGCTGCCGATCACGAGGCCGCCGAGCGGCCGCATCACGAAGCCGATGCCGAACGTCGCGACCGCCAGCAGCAGCGAACCGTAGGGACTATCGGACGGAAAAAACAGCCGGCCGATCAGCAGCGCGAAGAAACTGTAGACCGTGAAGTCGTACATTTCGAGCGCGTTGCCGATCGAGCACGCCGCGATCAGGCGGACCTGGCTGGTGCGCGTTTGTGTGTGCGACTGGCGGACGGGCGCGTCGTCGGCGCTGCTGAGCGTTACGTCATTCATGGCGAATCTCCGCGGGCTGGGTCGAACGGCGCGTTCGGGACGGTTCACGCTGTGCGCATGGCAGTCCGCGCATCAGGCGATCCGATATTCAGGCCAAGCGCCTTTTTGAAAGAAGTGAGAAATTTTCATCGTGATAACCAGATAGAATCGCTTTCATAACCGATGTGCGCGAGCCATCGGGATAACTACCGAGCGTCGCTACATCGCTTTCGCGCCGCGCGCCGAAGGAATCCATCCGATGAAACTGCATCAGTTGCGCGTCCTGCTCGCGCTCGCGCAGCACGGCAGCATGCACGAGGCCTCGCGCAGCCTGCACGTCTCGCAGCCCGCGCTCTCGAAGGCCATGGCCGAACTCGAACGCGAACTCGGCGTGACGCTGATCTCGCGCTCCGTGCGCGGCGTGAGTCTCACCCAATACGGCCGCGCGCTCGTCAAACGCGCGAGCGTGGTCGAACATGAATTGCGGCACGCGCTCGAAGACATCGAGTCGATGCGCGGCCATGCCGAGGCGCAATTGAATATCGGGTTCTCCGCCGTGGCGTCGAGCGGCCCGTTGCCTGAGGCCATCGCCGCGTTTCGCGCGCGCTATCCGGGCGTGGCGATTCACGCCTATGAAATGCGCCCGCAGCAGATCCTCGAAGGCCTGCGCGAAGGCCATCTCGACATCGCGCTGATCTCCACCAACAGCGGCGCGGGCACGAGCGCATTCCAGTGGGAGCCGCTCTTTTCCGTCGGCATGCTGGTCGCCGCGCGGCCCGGCCATCCGCTCGGACGCAGCACGCGCATCCGCTCGCTGGCCGACGCCGAATGGCTCACGCTCGATCCGCTCGACGATCCCGGCAGCCCGCTCGCGAGCCTGATGCGGCTGCACCGGCTGGAGATGCCGCGCAACGTCGTGCAAAGCAGTTCGAATCTGCTCGGATTGCAACTCGCGACCTGCACCGACCTCATCAGCGTCTGGTCCGATTTCGTGTTTTACGGCCGCAACGGTCCGCTCGTCCTGAATCCCGAAGCGCTCAAACCCTTGCCGATTCGCGACGAATTACCGGATTACCACGTCTATATGGTCTATCGCTCCACCGATCTGATGACACAAACCTGCCTTGAATTCAGTAAGGAAATCCGCCATCGCGGTAAGAAAATGGTGTCGCCGCGTCTTGCCGCCGCAGGCAACGCTGGCGCGGGCACCGCGCCGCGCGCACGCAAAACCGCGGCCACGCAAAAATAATTGCGTAATTAGAACCTTGATTCGATTGTCATTTCGCGTGCGACCAATCATTCGCGCAGCCTTTTAACGCGCGGCTTTCATTCGCGATGCACCATTTCGCGGCTTTCAGATAGTGAACGGATTAACACTTACGAAATATTTCCGTAATTCCAGAGTAATGGGGCATGACCATAATCCGCCGCCGTTAACCACGACGACGGAGTTCTCAGATGTCCGCTTCATGCCGCCGCGCTTCGCGCCGCCTTCTTCCCCTGCGCCTCGCGGTGCTGTCGAGCTTCGCCGCGCTGGCCGCGTGCGGCGGCAGCCACGACGCCGCCACGACCACGAGCGCGATTCCCGCCGCGCCCGCCGATCCCGGTTTCGTCGATAACGCGCCGATTCCCGACGTGCCCGCCTTCGTCGACAACATCGCGACCAACCAGCGCGGCGATGCGCGCTACGCGACGCTCGCGACGAATGCGGGCGTGCGCGTGGGCGCGCGCTTTCTCGACATCTGGCAGCCGCTCACGCTGCTCGTCGACGCGGGCGTGAGCGCCGCCGCGACCGGCTCGTTCCCGGCTGTCGTGCAATCGACGTGGACCGGCCTGCCCAACGACGGCACGCCCGGCGGCGCGGTGCTCAACAACACCGTGCACACGGCGAACGTCCAGTACGTCGTCAACGCCACCACGCAGCGCACCCAGGCGCAGGCCGACGCGGCCTACTACGACGACCGTCGCGGCAAGGGCTACAGCGTGACCGACGGCATGGGCCCGCTCACGAGCGCGTGGCGCACGGCAGCGCAGCAGACCACGAGCATCACGTCGATTCCGAGCGACGCCACCACGGTCCTCTACAACGACTCGGGCAACAACATCGGCGTGGGCAGCACGACCAACGCCACCTTCGGCAAGGTCGTCGATCTGCTCAACACGATGGGCAACAACGCGTCGACGGAACCGGCCAAGCGCTTCTACAAGTACGCGCGCCCGTTCCGCTGGAGCACCGCCGTGGTGGTCGATCCGACGCTCGTCCCGGCGATCAGCACGACGCCTTCGACGGACGGCGGCTTCATCAGCGGTCACGAAGCCGAAGCCATGCGCGACGCGATGACGATGGCCTACGTCGTGCCCGAGCGCTTCCAGGAAATGGCGAGCCGCGGCCTCGAACTCGGCGAAAACCGCATTCTCGCGGGCATGCATTCGCCGCTCGACGTGATCGGCGGCCGCATGTTCGCGCTCGCCGCCACGGCCGCGAATCTCTACGATCCGGCCAACGCGACGCTCAAGAGCGCGGCATACACGCAGGCGCACAGCGCGCTGATGCAGGCCACGAGCACCGACGCGACGAGCTTCACCGCCTACGCGCATTCGGGCACCACCACGACCGACCGCTTCGCCGACTACGCGACCAACAAAACGGAGTTCGCGCGCCGCATGACCTTCGGCTTCTCGCCGATCGAATCGACCGACGCGCCGCCCGTCGTGCCCAAGGGCGCCGAAGTGCTGCTGGAAACGCGCTTCCCGTATCTGAGCGCCGACCAGCGCCGCGTCGTGCTCAAGACGACCGAACTCGCCTCGGGCTATCCGGTGATGGACGACGCCGAAGGCTGGGGCCGCCTGAACATGTTCGCGGCCGGCGACGGCTACGGCCAGTTCAACGGCAACGTGATCGTGTCGATGGACGCCACCCAGGGCGGCTTCAACGCCGCCGACACGTGGCGCAACGACATCGGCGGCACGGGCAAGCTCACGCTGCAAGGCAGCGGCACGCTCACGCTCGCGGGCAACAACAGCTATAGCGGCGGCACGCAGATCAGCGGCGGCGTGATCGCGGCCGGATCGGCGAACGCGTTCGGCAGCGGCGACGTCTACGTCGGCGCCGGCGGCGTGGCCGTGAGCGCCAGCGCGCCGGTGGCGGTGACGGGCAAGTACACGCAGCTCGCCAACACCACGCTCGAACTCGATATCGACGGCAACGGCGGCGGACGTCTGCGCGTGGGCGGCCAGCTCACGATCGCGGGCGGCGCGCTGCACGTGAAGTTCGTCAACGGCTACACGCCGAAGGCCGGCGACACGCTCGACCTGATCGACGGCGCCGGCGCGACGAAGTCCTTCACGAGCGTGACCGTCGACGGCTTCAAGGCCACGCCGGTTTATACGTCGACGGGTGTGTCGGTGAAGCTGTCTTCGTGATTTGGCGCTGATTTTGCGCGTGGATTTGCGCATGGATTCGCGCACGATGAAAAAAAGCCCCGGTTCGCCGGGGCTTTTTACATGGCGCCCGGCACTCAGCCGCGCGATCCATTAAGATCGGAAGATACCTTTGCCTAACCGTCGGCCGCGTGCCGGCTTTGTGCTTTTCCGAATTGCGCCGATGAATGAACCGCTGAATCCGCCAGATCTGCCGAATCCGACCTCGCAAGAGGACACGCCGCGCTGGACGCCGTTATGCGCCAGCAGCGACGTGGCGGAAAACCACGCGCGCGCCGCCACGCTCGACGGCAAGCAACTCGTGGTCTGGCGCGACGGCGAAGGCGGCATCCACGTCTGGGACGACCGCTGCCCGCATCGCGGCGAGACCTTGTCGGACGGCGTGGTGGCGGGCGGCCTGATCGCCTGCGCTTCGCACGGCTGGCGCTTCGACGTGAACGGTCAGCAGATCCGTCTGATCAGCAGCACGCAGTCGGCGCGCTGCGATGCCAGGATCCACGCCACCGTGCACGACGCGCACGAACGCAACGGCTACGTCTGGGTGCGCGTGCCGCTCGCCCGCGCCGCCGTTGTCAAAGACGCCGTTGCGCCCGCCGCCAGCCATCATGAGTGCGCGTAGATCGGGCCGAGACCGACCACGTCCTGCCCGGCCGACGGCGACAATGATGCGCCCTTATCGACGCTGCTAGCCGAAGCATTCGCCGCACCGCCATAAGCCGATGCAGCCGCAGCATCCGCCCCACTCTTTGCGCTCTCACGCGCCAGCGCTGCCTGAATATTCTGCGGATACTGCGTGTAATCGGCGGCCGGGTTGTAGCCCGACTTTTCCAGCTGGACCAGTTCCGCGCGAACCTGCGCCCGCGTGAGCGGCGCATTCGACTGCGCGAACGCAGCGGCCGGCAACGCAACGGGAACGGCGACAACAGCGGCGACGAGCAGGGATTGGATCAGCTTCATGGTATTCACCTCCGGGTTCGGTTGATGTGAACCGCGCGTCGGGCGCGGTGTCCAGTCCGCTTCGTTGCGCCGTTTGCGGCGTTGCTGACTGGCATGGAGGTATTTGAATCCCCGCACGTATCTGGCGTGTTTGCGCAGTGCGGTACTTTTGCAAGGCCGTGTGTCCGCCCGCGCGACGGACACATGCCGATACAAACCCGCACGAAAACCGCGTCGGAAGCACGTCTTAAGCACGCCGGCACGCTGCAGCGCCGCAAGCGCCCAAATTGCGCGAACGGGACGCCTGGCGCATGATCGATCCCGATGCGGCCGCCTGGGGCCGCCCGGAGGAAGCGCCCCATGAAATGCCTACGCATCTATGCCGACGCCGAGGGCGAGTCCCATTTCGAGGATATCGACATAGCGCTCACGCCGCTCGAACTCTTTCCCGGCATCCCGCCGATCTTTCTCTCGACGTGGGAGCCCGCGAAAGCCGTGCGCTTCGGCTGGGTGCCCGCCGGGCTCAAGGAAGCCGACTGGCACACGACGCCCGTGCGCCAGTTCGTGATCTGGATGACGGGCTGGGTGGAATTCGAAACCAGCGACGGCGATACGCGTCGCTGCGACCCCGGCACGGTCGTGCTCTGCGAGGACACGACGGGTAAAGGCCATCGCTCGCGTCATCCCGACGAAGGCCAGTTCAACGTGTTCATTCCGCTGGCGTCGTGAGACGCATCCTGAGACGCGTCGGCGCGAACGCGTCCGGACTCACTCGCGCTTTCTGCGGGCACGCGCGATCGACAGCAGCTTGCGACCGACGCGCTTCGCGAAGCGCGCGAGCAAGAGCAATTCGAACAGGCGCCCGCGCGCGCCGAGCACCACGAGCCGCGATTCGTGCGACGTCTGCCGATCGGCCCAGCGCACCTTGTAGTCGCCGTAAAGCGGGCGAAAATCGAAATCGCGTTCGTGCGCGTGCGCCCACTGCGCGATGAATTCGACCAGCAGATTGCCGACCGAATAGGTGCCGAACGCTTCGTCGTAGGTCGTGATGAAATACTCGACCGACTGCGCGCCGACGAGATTGACCGACGCCGCCACCGGCCGCCCTTCCACCTTCACGCAGGCGACCAGCGGCGTGCGTGACAGATCCATGCGCTGCGCAAGCTCGATGAAGAAGTCGCGCACGCCGTCGTTCATCAGATACGGCGAATCGATGCCGCGCGCCATCGCCCAGCGACGCTTGTTCGCAAACAGCCACGTGAGCACCGTGCGCGCTTCGTCGGCGTTCGCACACCAGTCGAAACTCACGTGACCGAGCTTGCGCAGCCGCTTGAGGCTCGCACGCAAGGCCGCGCGCAAGTGCGCGTGGCGCGTCGCGAGATAATCGTCCCAGTTCTCGTAGGCGCGCAGACCGATCGCATAACCGGGCATCACGCGCCAGCGCGCGGGCAGGCGGCGGCGCACCCACGATTGCGGCGCGGCGCCAAGCGCGCGCTGCAACGCGCTGCCTTCCTCGAGCATCGGCACGGTCAGCAGATCGGCATGCAGACGCCGCACCGCGCGCACGGCCGCTTCATACAGTTCGACGCGTCGCGTATCGGCGATCAGCGGACCGCCGTACTCCTCGCCGCAACCGCTGCCGAGCGGCTGCGCGCAACGCAGCACGCCACGGCGTTCGATCGCGACCGGCCACAGCACGCACACATCGAGCTCCTCGTAGACGGCCGCGACCTCGACGATCGCGCCGCTCGCCAGCGCGCGCTCGGCGGCCAGCTCCGCGTAGGCGAAATCGACGATCGGCGACGCCGCCTCGCTCTTCCCCAGCAACGCACGCCACTGCGGCTGCAAGGCGCGAAACGCCTCGATCGTCGCGCAGGTCAGCACTTCGAAGCGAAACAGCGGCGCCGCGGACGCGGCGGCAGACAGCGGGATCGTGGTGGTCGTCACGGGACTCCTCGTTGAGCGGAAGCAGGCACGGGGCCACACGGGCTAATCGAGCGACGCGCTCATGCGGTCGCGGGTCGTGATGCGGCGATGCCGGTCGGCGAATGCGTCGGGCCGCGCGCCGCGCACGCTTTGCCAGATCACCACGCCCTCGCGTTCCTCCGGCCCGAAGCCGAGTTCGCCTCGGTCGTAAGCGAACATGCGCGCGAACCAGCGTTGCAGATGCGGCGAGGCATCGAACACGTCGCCGCACACGGGGTTGTCGTAGACCACGAACAGATGGCCGATCGCGCCGCTCGCGAGCGCCGCCTCCAGCTTGGCGAGCAGCGCGGCCATCAACTCGGGGCCGAACGGATTGAACAGGAACACGACGGCGTTGCCCGGCGGCAGCGCCAGATCGGCGACGTTGGCGGCAATCGCGCGGATCGGCGGACGATGCGCGAAGCGCCCCGCGATCGCGACGGCGTTCTCGTTGGCAGTCTTGACGAGTTCCGCGCTGATGTCGCAACCGAGAATGCGCGCAAACGGATACTCCGACGCGACCACCAGCGGACGTCCCTTGCCGCAGCCGATATCGATGAAGGTGTAGCCCGCGATGTCGCCGAGCGTGTCAAGCGCGCGCCGGATGATGGTGGGCTGCGAGCCCATGTACGGATTCAGTTGCGCGACGAGGCCGGGATCGTGCTGGAGCGCCTGCGCGTCGACGAGACCGCTCGTATCGATGCCGTATTGCAGGTCGAACGGATGGCGGCGCAGGCAGCCCGAATAGACCGCGCGCAGCAGCGGCACGCGGATGCAGATGCGGCGCATGCGCGGCGCGAACATGGCGCGCTGCACGCCGTCCGGCAGCCGCGCGACGACGTTGAGCAACGGTTGCTTGAGCGCGCGGCGCAGCGTGCTGCGCGGTCCGCCGTGGGTCGTCGTGTGCATGAGGTCGTGGGCCGGTTGCGTTCGATGCGAGGCGGGCAATGCTCACATCAATACCTCACGCGCACGCGCGCGAGCCGCCATAGTTCAGGTGGATTACGACAAGGCCCCAAGGCCCGCACTCGCGTTCAGGGCTGGCGATGCGGCAAGTGGACCTCAAAAGCAAACGGCGCCGGGACACGGCGCCGTTTGCTGTTCGCGACTGCAATGCGCGATGCGCACGCGGCTCATCGCCCCGCTTGCGCCGCGCCATCCTTTCTCAACACGAGCCGCGCCTCCAGCCCGCCGCCGGCGCGATTGTGCAGCGTCAGTTGCGCACCCATCGCCGAGGCCAGCTGACGCGCGATTGCAAGCCCGAGACCCGTGCCGCCGGTGCCGCGATTGCGCGACGTTTCCAGCCGGTAAAACGGCTCGAACACCTTCTCCAGCGACTCCTCCGGAATGCCCGGCCCGCGATCGAGCACGGCGATGGTCACCTCGTCGCCGCCCGGTCCGGCGCTCAGTGCGATCTCGGCCGCGCCCGCGAACTTCAGCGCGTTATCGACGAAATTGCCGACGATGCGCTTGAGCGCCTTCGCGCGCGTCACCACTGCCACGGCCGTGCGCGTGTCGTAGGCGACGTCGCTGCCCGCATCGACGTAATCGCACACGAGGCTGTCGAGCAGCGCGTCCAGATCGAGACGCACCGGCACTTCCGACGCGCCATGCAAGGTCCGCGCGTACGCCACGCCCTCTTTCACGAGCTGTTCCATCTCCTGCAGATCCTGGCGCAGTTTGGTGCCCTGCTCGTCGTCGTCCATCGTGTCGACGCGCAGGCGCATGCGCGTGATCGGCGTCTGCAGGTCGTGCGAGATCGACGCGAGAATCTGCATGCGCTCGGCCATATAGCCCGCGATGCGCGCCTGCATCGCATTGAACGCCCGCGCCGCGCGCGCCACTTCCGAAGGACCGTTCTCGTCGAGATGCTCGGCCTTGAGGTCGGGCCCGAGGCCGTCGGCGGCGCGCGCCAGCGCCGCGAGCGGACGCGTCGCCACGCGCACCGCCAGCCAGCAGCAGAACGCCAGCACCACGAGCTGCACGATCAGCACGAGCGGCAGCCAGCGCGACAGCGGCAGCGCGGTCTGCGGACGCACGTCGATCGTCAGCGGCGAGCCGTCCGTGAGACGCAGATGCACCTGCAGATGCTCGCCGTCGCCGGGAATCGCGTTGACCGTGAGCGCGTAATGCTTGCCGATACCGCGCTCGATGGCCGACTCGTAGCGCCGCGACAGCGTCGCATCGGGCGCGACGCCGGGCACGCCCGGATCGAGCATGAACGTATAGCTGCGGCGCGCGAGACGTGGCAGCCACGCGGCGCGCTCGGACGGCGGCAGATTGTCGAGCAGCGCGACCGAACTGGCCACTTCGCGCTCGACGTAATCCATCATCATGTTCGCGGTGGTTTCGTCGCGTTCGGTGAGCGTGAGCCAGACCGAGAGCGTCTGCGCGAGCACGAGGCCCACGCAGAGAATCAGCGCGAGACGCGCGAACAGCGAGCGCGGCCAGTGCAGCGGACCACCGCCGCGCGCAACGGGCGGCGCCGCGCCTGCCGCATCGTGGGTGGCCGTGCTCATGCCGAACCTTCGATCACGTCGACCGACGACGAGAACACATAGCCCTCGTTGCGCAGCGTCTTGATGTAGCGCGGCTCGCGCGCACCGTCACGCAGACGCTGACGCAGACGGCTCACGAGCAGGTCGATCGAGCGGTCGAACGCATCGGCCTGACGACCTTGAGTGAGGTTGAGCAGCTGATCGCGCGTGAGCACGCGCTGCGGATGATCGAGAAACACGCGCAGCAGCCGGTATTCCGCGCCGCTCAGCGCGACCAGCGTGCCTTCCTCGTCGAGCAGATGGCGCGCCGTGGTGTCGAGCCGCCATTCGCCGAAGCCGAGCATCGGCGCGGTTTCGGTCACCTGCATGCCGGGCGGCAGCATGCGCGTGCGGCGCAGCACCGAGCGGATGCGCGCGAGCAGTTCGCGCACGGCGAAGGGCTTCGGCACATAGTCGTCGGCGCCCATTTCGAGGCCGACGATGCGATCGGTTTCCTCGCTGCGCGCCGTGAGCATGACGACCGGCACCGTGCGAAACCGGCTCGCGCGCAGATCGCGGCAGAGCACGAGACCGTCCTCGCCCGGCATCATGAGATCGAGCACGATCAGATCGGGCGCGCCGTTGTCGAGCGCGGCGCGCATCTCGCGCCCGTTGGCGGCGACGCTCACGCGCATGCCGTTTTTCTCGAGGTAAGCCGCGATCAGTTCGCGAATGCCGCGATCGTCGTCGACGATCAGAATGTGGTCGATTTTTTCCATGCGCCGATCATACTCCGGGCTGCGTTTGCCGACGCACGCTGCGCCGGATGGGAGCGGCATTGCCGCCTTCGCGTTTTTCGCGCCGCGTGGATGACATCAGCGTGCACGACAGCGGATGCGCCACTTCCGTCGCGAGACCGCCCGCGAGCAAGGCGAACAGGGCAAGCAGGCGTTTCATGCGTCCTCCACCACGGAAAGGCTCGCGCCGTCGTTCACAGAGGCTTCGAGCGCGTAGGCATCGACGCCGTCGAGACAGCCGAGATTGACGCGCCACAGCTTCGGGTCCTTGCGCGTCTGATGAAACGGATAAATCCCGCAGTGCTTGCAGAAATAGTGCTTCGCGACCTGCGTGTTGAACTGATAGAGCGTGAGCGCGTCCTCGCCCGCGACGACCGTGAGATCGGCGGCCTCGAACGGCGGCGACATCAGCGCGCCCTTGCGGCGGCACAGGCTGCAATTGCAGCGGGCGGCGGGCGTGAGCGCGGTGCGGACCTCGAAGCGCACGGCGCCGCAGTGACACGAGCCGTGCAGGCGGCTGGCTTCCATGATGCGGGCTCCTCGTTGCGTGTAATGGCGATGGATGCTTTATAGCGCAGCGGGAGACGGCGTTTGTATCGCAATGTATCTGCGTTTGTGGGCGACACAAAACATTGCACGCGGGGGCGAATTTGCCGGGCGTGGCAGGCCGCCAGGGCATACTGCCGGTCGTTCTGAAACCTGTGGAGCCCCGTTTGTTCGACAACGCATTCGTGTCGCCCTGGCCCGGCGCGCTGGGCGCGATCAGCGAGCGCCTCGTCGGTTGCCCGACGCTGCTGCGCGCGCGCCGCGCCCTGTTCTCGCGCCTGCCGTTCATGCAACTGGCCAGCGACGTGCGCGACATCGTCTATTGCACCTGGGCCGTCGATGCGGCGCGCATCGCGGCGCTCGTCCCGCCTGGCGTCGAACTCGTGCAACGCGACGGCAAGACGCTGTTCACGATCCTCACCTACGCGCACCGGCACTTCGGCCCCGCGCTCGCCGGACCGCTGCGGCGGCTTTTTCCGTCACCGCTGCAAAGCAACTGGCGCTTCTATGTGGAATCGTTTGGCGGGGTCGAAACGACGGCGCCGACGGTGCTGTTCGTCAAGAATATTCTCGACGATCCGCTCTACGCGATCGGCAGCCGGCTGTTCAGCGACGCGCTGCCGTCGCATCTCGCCCGGCGCTTCGAGCATCGCGCGCACGACGGGCGCTACGTGACGTCGATCGAAAGCGGACGCGGCAGCGCGCCCGAATTCCGCTGCGAAGCACAACGCACGCCGACACGCACGCTGACGCCCGCGCTCGCGCCGTTCTTCGGGTCGTGGGACAGCGCGGTGGAATGGCTTTGTCTGCAGGACGGCGCGCTTTCGCGGGTGGAAGACTGCGGGCGGCTCGCGCATGCGTTGATCGATCTGCCGATCGATATTGCCTCCGCGCAAGCGCTGGAAACGGCCGCCGGAGCCGTGCAAGGCGCGTTTCTCGAACGCATCGGCGCGACCGGCGAGCCTTTTTGTTTTGTCGTGCCCGGCGCGGCGTTTCGGGTGGTGTCGGAGCGGGTGGTTTAGGAAAACTGTGCGCGTCAGGCGGCGCGGATCTCGCCGAGCAGATCAGGATGACGATCGAGCAGCCTGAGCAGTTGCACCAGCGCCAGCGACGGTTTGGTCTTGCCGTTCTCGTAACGGGAAAACGCATTGACGCCACCGCCGAAAATTTCGGCGGCTTCGCGCTGATCGAGATTGAGCTTGCGGCGCACGGACGCGATGAACAGCGGATCGACATAAGCGGCGTTGACCTGGCGTTGAAACGCGGCGACGCACTCGGCGTAGCGGTCACCGTGGGCACGCTCGAATACCGCCTCGCCGCACGCCGGGCAATAGTCGCCCGTCACGGCCGGAATCACGGTCGACTCGCCTTTGTACGCGTAAGTCAGATCGCGGGTCTCGTGGACCAGATTCGCACCGCCGCAGGCCGGACATTTCACGATCACCACTCCTTGAACGAGACGATCAGGACGTCGTCGATGACGGTCAACTTGAGATAGACGCTGCGCCCGTGCTCGACGGTCGCGCGATAGACGTCTTGCCACACGCGATGATCGGCATAGGTCGTCATGCTCTTGTGGAAATCGCCGGGTGCGAGACACAACACGACCGAGCACATGCCGGAGAGATCGCGGATGCCCAGTTCGAGCGCGCCTTCGTAAGCGCTGCGCGTGGCGCGAACGCGCCCGGCCCGTACCAGTTCGTGAATCCGGGCGAGTTTGCAATGCGGCGTACGCTTTTCCATCGGGATTTTAACCTACTCGGTTAATTTGGCAAGTAGGTTAATTTCACCTTCGTCGCCTTCGCGCGCGCGTGGCGAGAGCAACGTCTTTGCCGGATCGGGCAGCATGCCCGCCAGCGTGTCCTGGAATCGATATCGCCCATGCGAAGGCTTGATTTCGATCCTGGCTAGACATTCGGCAGATGGTCTATTCCTCCTCCGGCGCGCCCTCTCGCCGTTTCTCCCGCCACATCACCCGCGCCGCGACCGCAGCGGCCGCGATGCCCGACGTGGCGCCCACCACCAGCGCCCAGCGCGGCCCGAGGTGATCGGCCACCCAGCCGACGATGGGCGCGCCGATCGGCGTGCCGCCCAGCGCCACCGCCAGCCGGATCGCGAGCACGCGTCCGCGCATCGACGGTTCGGTCGAGAGCTGCATCAGGCTGTTGGTCTCGGTCGTGACCGTGAGCGCCGCCACGCCGATCAGCACCAGCGCCGCGCCAAACCAGCCGTAGCTCGGCGCAATCGCCGCGAGTGCGCACCCGACGCCGAACACCGCCGAGGCGATCAGCAACGACTCGAAGCGCGGCCGGCTGCGATGCGCGCCGAACAGCGCGCCCGACACCGTGCCCACCGCCATCAGCGAAGAGAGCAGACCGTAGCCGCCCGCATCGGCGTGAAATACGCGCACCGCCATCGTCGAAATGAAGATCGGGAAGTTCAAGCCGAACGTGCCGATCAGGAACAGCATCACGACGATCGCCTTCAAGTCCGGGCGCGACCACACGTAGCGAAACCCGGCGACAAGACTGCCCTTCGCCGGTTTCGCCCGCGCGCGCAGACGCAGATCGCGGGTGCGCAGCCGCGTGAGCGACACCAGCACGGCGATGAACGACAGCCCGTTGAGCACGAACGCCCAGCCCACGCCCACCGAGGCGATCACGACGCCCGCCACGGCCGGCCCGATCATCCGCGCGGCGTTGAACGAGGTGGAGTTGAGCGCGACGGCGTTGGCGAGATCGGCGTCGCCGACCAGTTCGGAGACGAAGGTCTGGCGCACCGGCGAATCGAACGCCGTGGTGCTGCCGAACAGAAACGCGAACACGTACACGTGCCAGAGCTGCACCGTGCCCGTGATCGTGAGCAGGCCGAGCAGCAGTGCGAGCGTGCCGAGCGTGGCCTGCGTGAACATCAGCAGACGACGCTGATCGAAGTGATCGGCGGCATAGCCGGACCACGGCAGAAACAGCAATTGCGGCCCGAATTGCAGGCCCATGACGATGCCCACGGCCGCCGCGCTGTGATGCGTCAAGCCGGTGAGCACGAGCCAGTCCTGCGCGGTGCGCTGCATCCACGTGCCGACGTTCGACACCAGCGCGCCCGCCGACCACACGCGGTAATTGAAGCTGCGCAGCGAGCGGAACATGCCGGTCGCCGGTTCGGCGCGCGCGGTCGCGCCCTGGGAATCTTGCGGCTGGCTCATGCGTGCGGCCTCACTCGTCCACGAGGCGCTTGAGCAGCAGCACCGCGCGCGCGAGCTGTGTCTGCTCGGTGCCGGACAGCCGCGCGTCGATCACGTGGCCGAGCCAGTCCTCGCGCGCCGCGCGACTCGCGCGCACTGAGCGCCGGAAGGTCTCGGTGAGCGACCAGAGCGTCTGGCGGCCGTCGGCGGGGTCCGGCGCGCCCTCGATCTGCCCGAGCGCCTCCAGCGCGGCCACGATCGTGCCCATCGACTGC